>NZ_JBIWDH010000003.1:0-199788 GCF_044761885.1 Lysinibacillus sp. NPDC097231
CAGGAAGACATGAAGATTTTTGGTACGCGTAATAGTTATTCGAAAACAGATATTGACGCGACATTTATGCGAATGAAGGATGACTATATGAAAAATGGCCAATTAAAGGCTGGCTACAATCTTCAAGTCGCCTCTGAAGGGCAGTTCGCACTTGCTTACGATATTTTTCCGAACCCAACCGATACGCGTACGTTGATTCCTTTCCTTGACCGAATTGAAGAGCAGTTTTTTGAATTACCAACACATATTGTCGCAGATGCGGGCTATGGTAGTGAACAAAATTATGATGATATTCTTTCGAATCGAGAACGCATTCCACTCATTACGTATAACAATTATATAAAAGAACAAAAGAAAAAATATAAAGAGGACCCTTTTAAACCTGACAACTGGGCATATCATCAGGAAGACGATACTTTCATTTGCCCGAATGAACAAAAAGTGACGTTTCAATATGTCTCCAAGCGTACAGATAATTATGGTTTTACACGTACATTGAATATCTATGAAAGTGAGGATTGTACAGATTGTCCATTCCGTTCATCCTGTACAAAAGCAAAAGAAGGAAATAACAGGACAGTCATGATCAATGAAACGTGGGAAGAACAAAAAGAATATGTAAGAACAAAGCTTTCAGAAGAAAAAACCGGTGCCATCTATCGACAGCGAAAAATCGATGTAGAACCAGTTTTTGGATTCTTGAAGGCTAATTTGCGTTTCACTCGATTTTCTGTCCGTGGAAAATCAAAGGTTGAAAACGAAATAGGCTTTGCATTAATGGCAGTGAATCTTCGGAAATACACTGCCATTAACCGAGAAATAGGGTCAAACAAGAAAAAAGGGAAATCGAATAACATCGATTTCCCTTTTTTCTTGAATATCAGCTAGTTTTGTCCCAGCCTCTTTTGTTTAAACGGTCATCATATAATAGACACCGACTGCCAAAAATGCGATGCAAACAACGATTAGTATTTTCGCTAATTTTTCCATGTCATTACACTCCTATGCAATACTTGCCCCAATTACAAACGATAGTCCGAGTGAAATAGTAAAGGAAATGAAGCCGACTGAGCGATTATCATTTGCGATTTCTTGATCTACATTAAAACGCGGTGTCATAAATTCAAACAAGAAATACGCCACAATTAGTAATGTAAAACCAAAAAGGCCCCAGCCAATCATTTCACTTAATGTACTATGGCGCGCAATAGAAAAGCGGAAAATATTACAGATCCCAAGTATTTTCCCACCTGTTGCAAGTGCCACAGCGACATTACCATTTTTAATTTCTTCCCAATTTTTATATTTCGTAACGACTTCGAATAATGCCATCGAGACGACTAAACATAACACAACAACACTAAAATATCCTGCCGTTTCGATAATTGGGTATCGCCAAAAGCTAGAATTCAGCATTTTCTCCGTCCCCTTTACAGCTTATTTCAATTCCACAACTGTGACGCCAAAGCCCCCTTCACCGGCTTCACCAAAACGGAAGGATTTTACACGCTTGTGCTTCTTCAAATAGTTTTGAATTCCTTGGCGTAATGCACCTGTACCAACACCATGAATAATCGACACACGCCCATAATTGGCAAGCAGAGCATCATCAATATATTTTTCAGTACGAAGAATGGCGTCTTCAAATCGCTCCCCGCGTAAATCTAATTCTAATTTTACATGGCTATTGCGATTTTTTACACCAGAAATACGTTGCACAGGTTCTTTCTCTGGCTTAATGTACTCAAGATCACTATCTGAGATTTTCATTTTCAAAATGCCCATTTGAACAATCCATTCTGAATTTGACACTTTTTCAAGCAATGTACCTCGTTGACCATAGCTTAACACCTTTACCTCGTCCCCGACAACTAGGTTTTGTGCACGTTCCTTTACTTGAGCTGCTTTTTTCAGCACTTTATTGTTTTCAAGAGGTGTTGCTTCTTCTAGCCGTTTGCGGGCTTCGATAAGCTCATGCTCTTTAACAACTTGGTCTGCATTTTTACGCATTTCACGAAGCTCCGCAATAATTGATTCGGCTTCTGTCTTTGCTTCATCAACAATTTTGCGAGCCTTTTCCTTCGCTTTTTTATCGAGTGCCTCTTTACGCTCCTCGTAAGCTTGCAGTTTTTCTTGCAGCTCTTTCCTTAGGACCTCTGATTCCATCAGTAATGCATGAGAACGCTCTGCATCATCTTCTGATTGGCGACGAGTCTCTTCAAGTGAAGCAATCATTGACTCTACCTCATGGCGATCTGTACCAGTAAAGCTTTTTGCTCTATCTATAATCGATTCTGGCAAGCCAAGGCGATTTGAGATTTCAAATGCATTGGAGCGACCAGGAACACCAATAAGTAGACGATATGTTGGACTCAATGTCTCTATATCAAACTCTACACTTGCATTGGCAACTCCTGGGCGATTATAGCCGTATGCCTTTAGCTCAGGATAGTGCGTCGTTGCCATAACTCGGGCACCCCGACCGTGTACTTCATCTAAAATGGAGATGGCAAGAGCTGCCCCTTCCTGTGGATCTGTCCCAGCACCTAATTCATCAAATAGTACGAGTGATTCGGAATCAAACTTTTGTAAAATATCTACAATGTTGACCATATGAGATGAGAATGTTGACAATGACTGTTCGATTGACTGTTCATCGCCAATATCTGCAAATAGCTGCTTGAAAACGGCTAACTCTGAACCATCAAGAGCGGGTACGGGTAACCCAGCCTGTGCCATCATTGTACATAGTCCAACTGTTTTTAAGGTTACCGTTTTACCACCTGTGTTTGGTCCTGTAATAACAATTGCCGTAATGTCTTTCCCAAATTCAATATCATTGGCGACTGCCGTTTCGATCGGTAAAAGTGGATGACGTGCACGCACAAGTCGAATATAACCATCGTTATTCATTTTAGGCATTGTACATTTATTTGCTTGTCCGTACTTACCCTTTGCTAAAATGACATCTATTTCACCTAGTACTTTTACTAAGTTAAATAAATCAGGAGCTACTTCCTCTACCATGGCACTTAAAGCAAGTAAGATGCGTTCAATTTCAGCCTGCTCCTTCATTTTTAGTCGATGAATTTCATTATTCGCTTGCACGACCGAATCTGGCTCGATAAATAATGTTTGACCAGAAGAAGATTGGTCATGAACAATCCCACCATAATGATGACGATACTCCTGCTTAACTGGAATAACAAAGCGATCATTACGAATCGTTACAAGTGCATCTGAGAGCATTTTTGAAGCATTACTCCCACGAATAAGACTTTCAAGCTTTGAACGTACTTTAGCCTCTTCAGCACGCAAAGATTGGCGAATGGAGCGCAAAGTTTGACTTGCAGAGTCTAGCACTGTTCCGTTGTCATCGATGCAGTTATTAATTTCATGCTGCAAGCCTGTTAAAGCGGGCATTGCTTCCTTTTTAGCGATGAAATGAGGAATGTCAATCACTTCCTCTGCTTGTAAATCTTCAATGAAATTGCGAAGAATTCTACTTGCTCGAATCGTACTTGAAACTTCCATTAATTCCATCGCTGAAAGCATGCCACCTATTTGTGCACGCCTTGCGGCAGGTCGAACATCAAAAATTCCACCCATCGGCACATTGCCTTTAACACGTAAAATAGATAGTCCTTCATCCATTTCTTCTAATAATTGTACAACTTTCTCGTAATCTGTTTGTGGTACAAGCTCATCAATGGCTGTTTTACCGATTGAAGAAGTACAGTATGTAGCCACTTGCTCACGTACTTTATCATATTCTAGTGTTTTCAATGCGCGTTCTGCAATCACTGAGAACACCTCCTCAACCTATTTATTTCGTCGAATGAACGCTTCAAATTGTTCATGCGTCCATGTATTCACAATCATATCCTTTTTCAACCATGCTCTGTTTGCATAACGTACTCCAATATCCATAAAGCGTAAATGAGCAATATCATGGGCATCCGTATTTATTGCAACAGGCACACCTGCTGCCAAAGCCATTTCTAAATGCTTCACACATAAATCAAGGCGATATGGATTTGCATTTAACTCTAAAATTTTACCATATTCCTTCGCCCAAGCAATTAATTGCTCCATATCAGGATTATAGCCATTACGATCCTCTATAATGCGCCCAGTTGGATGTGCAATCATATGAACATACGGATTTTGCATTGCTGTAAGTAAACGTGCCATTATTTTTTCCTGTGATTGTGTAAAGCTAGAGTGAATAGAGGCAATTACAAAATCTAATTCTCTTAGGACTTCATCTGCAAAATCGAGTGAACCATCTGGCAAAATATCCATTTCCGTCCCTGCATATAACTGAAATTCTGGATGTGCTTCGTTAAATGCGTCTATTTCAGCACGCTGTTTTACTAAACGCTCAGGCGTTAAACCGTTCGCTACTTTTAAGAATTGTGAATGATCCGTAATAACGCTATATTGATAGCCATGTGCTATTAATGCCTCGCCCATTTCCGCAACAGAGTATGCTCCATCAGACCACGTCGTATGCATATGCAAATCTGCATTGATATCATCTAGTGTTACTAAATTTTTAATGTCAGCCGTTTTGTCAAACTCTGTTGCACCTGTACGTAAGCTAGGTGGGATAAATGGTAAATCAAAGTGGGCAAAAAACTCCTCTTCACCCTTAAATGTCAACACAGTGCCATCTGCCTGCTCTACGCCATATTCACTAATCTTCTCACCACGTGCTTTTGCAATTTGACGCATGCGAACATTATGATCTTTTGAGCCTGTGAAATGATGTAGAGCAGTTGCATATTCAGCATCTTTCACTAATCGAAAATCTACACTTACTGGCTCATCAAGATCTAAAATAACTGAAATTTTCGTATCGCCAGCCGCCACTACCTCTTGAATAGAAAGCCCATTCAATAATTTCTCACGCACCGCTTCAACTTCTTCAGTTACTACGATAAAATCAATATCTTTACTTGTTTCTGCTGCGCGACGAAAGCTTCCTGCAACAGAAAAACGTTCCACTTCTTCCATACTACCTAGAAGCGCCTCGATTTGTAAAACGACAGGCTCGAGATACCAAATCGGTAAACGCTCTGAACGATTTGCTAAATTGGCAAGTTCTTTTAAAATTTTTTCTTCTGTTTTTGCTGCAAAGCCTGCTAGCTCACGAACTTTACATGCTTCGCAGGCAGCCTTTAAGCTTTCCACAGAGTCAATTCCTAGCTCTTGATGAAGCTTGGCTATTTTTTTACCACCTAAGCCTGGAAGTTTTAATAATGGGAGCAACCCTTTTGGTACAATTTCTTCTAATTCTTTTAATAAGCTCGATTCCCCCGTTGTCATTAAATCTTCAATAACAGCTGCTGTTCCCTTACCAATCCCTTTAAGCTTTGTTACATCTTCTATCTCACTTAAAGAACGCTCATCTCCCTCAAGTGCCGCAGCAGCTTTTCGAAAGGCAGACACTTTGAATGAATTCTCCCCTTGTAATTCCATATATAATGCAATTTTTTCTAGTGTGCGAATAATTGTTTTTTTGTTCATCGAAATTCTCCCTATCGTAAAAACACTTCCCTCAAAACCGAGAGAAGTGCCAAGTTGTTATTGCATATAAATATACCACCAGTTTTGGAACATCTTTGTAATGATCGGTGTATGCTCCAGAATGAGACCACTTAACAACGATTTCGACATTAAACTTTGAATGAAATCCACTGGCAATAAAGCAAGAATGTAAAGCAAAATAAACATAATTAAATAATTTTCAATCATGCCAAATAATGCTCCAAGCCAACGATTCACTGTGTGTAACACTGGTAAATACGCTATAAAATCAAAAATCGATGCCACAATTTGCAACGAAATTTTCACCGCAAAGAAAATAACGGCAAAGGCAATGACACGGTAAAATGTGCGGTCTAAATCCAAGCTATCAATCATGACTCCAAGACTACCTGAATCCGTTACACCTGGATATGGAATCCAGAACACAAATTTCTGTGCTAATGGCTTATAATAAATATACGCAACAATTAGGGCAACTACAAAGCTAACAATATGCATCATCTGTACGATAAAACCACGTTTTGCACCAACGACGATCCCAGCTAATAGTACCACTAATATGATTAAATCTAACATTCACTTCAACCCTTTAATTTTTTCAATTCTTCTTCTAGTTGCTCCATTTGTTCTTTTAATAGTAAATAATCGTGAACGGTATTTACTGCTGTAAGAACGGCAAGCTTTGTGCTATCAAGTGAGGGATTATGTACATTCATTTCGCGCATACGGTCATCAACAATCGAAGCCACAAGCCGCATATGTCCAATGGATTCAGAGCCGACCATTTTATATGTATGACCGTATATTTCCACAGAAATTTTATTCTTATCTTGATTTTCCATAGTCGCACCCTCCTATCAAATTCGCATTCATCTCACACCTATAAAGGTGGAAGTCTTCCGCTGAATGAAGATAAAATCTTTGTGCTCACGATTTTTACGATTTCGAGCAACAACACACAAAAAAGCTATTTATTATCATACCATGAAAGGTATAAAATTGTGAACAACGAGGACAGAAAGGAACGATTTAATGTCAAATATTGTACTTTCCATATCAACAAATATACAAAAAGAGGTGATGGCCTACTATGCAAGCCATTTTGTGGAACGAAAAGCACCTGGTGTTATCTTTGCTGCAAAGCTCCCAGACACGGCAATTACGATGTACAAATCAGGTAAATTAATGTTCCAAGGAGGAGGAGCCGAACGCGAAGCTTCTCGCTGGGGGAACATCGACACAACTAATACTCAGAAAGCTTCTCCAATTGGAGCAAAGGGCGATGTACTTCCAAATGACTTTGCTACGATGTCGGTGTTAGGCTCGGATGAAACTGGCACTGGTGATTATTTCGGACCAATTACAGTTGCGGCGGTCTATGTACCTTCTTCAAAAATTGAGCTTTTAAACGAACTAGGCGTTAAAGATTCGAAAATGTTAACGGATGATTATATGCGTAAAATAGCGCCGGATTTGCGAGCAGCTTGTATCCATAGTGTGCTTGTACTACGTAATGAGAAATACAACCAATTACAATCACGTGGTTACTCACAAGGTAAAATGAAGGCCATGATGCACAATAAAGCACTCATTCATACACTATCAAAAATGGCACCAGAAAGACCTGAGCATATTTTGATAGATCAGTTTGCTGAACGGGGTGTATATTACAATTACTTAAAAAATGAGCGAGAAATTGTTCGAGACGATGTACTGTTTTCTACGAAAGCCGAGCAATTACATGTTTCAGTAGCAACCGCATCTATTTTAGCTCGTGCAGCATTTTTAAAGGAGATGGATCGACTAAGTGAGCTTGCTGGTATTGAGTTATTGAAAGGTGCTTCAGCAAAAGTAGATGCATTAGCAGCACGTATTTGGCGTGGACAAGGTGAAGAGTTTTTACGGTCTATTACGAAATGGCATTTTGCTAATACAGAAAAGGCAAGAAAAAGGATATAAATTGCAAAAAAATTTCGCTATCCTCAGGCAGAATACAAGTCTACACGACTTGCCTCTCGCCTGTAGTTAGCGAAATTTTTTATTTATTCTTAGCTCAATATTTGAATTGTTGAATCGTTCGTTGAAGATTTTCTGACATTTCAGCAAGTGCTTCGGCGGATGCTGCAATTTCTTCCATAGAAGCAAGCTGTTCTTCTGTCGCAGCGGAAATATTTTGTGCACTTGCTGTATTTTCATTTGTACGCTCAAGCACGGTCTCAATTCCCATTACCACTTGATTGGAACGCTGAGATATAACTTTAGATGATTCTGAAATTTGCCCTATTTCATGTGTAACGTTCTGCACATTAGTACGAATCTCTTCAAATGACTTTCCTGCCATATTCGTTACATCAATACCTTTCATGACCTCTGCTGAACCAGCCGCCATTGATTCAATCGCTAGCTTTGTATCTTCTTGAATATATGAAATAATGTCCTTAATTTGCAATGTTGATTGTGCAGATTGCTCAGCTAGTTTTCTTACTTCATCAGCAACGATTGCAAATCCTTTTCCTTGCTCACCTGCACGAGCGGCTTCAATTGCTGCATTTAAAGCTAATAGGTTCGTTTGATCAGCAATTTGGGTTATAGCCTCTACAATGCGGCCAATTTCATGAGAACGCTTGCCTAATGTTTGCACTGTATTTTCGAGGGCTTGTACCGTATTTTGAATCATCGTCATTTGTTGAACAGCTGAATGTATCGTTTCATCACCTATCATAACAGCATCCATTGCTTTGTTAGACATCTCATTAACAGCATCTGCCTTTGCTGAAATACGTTGAATAGATGAAGACATTTCAAGTACCGCACTAGTACTGTCATTCATCGTATCTGCCTGCAGATCAACTGTCTCAGCAAAAGTTTGAATGGAATCAACGATTTGTGTTGTAGCTCGTTTATTTTCTGTAGTGCTTGCTGTTAATTGCTCAGAAGAAGCGGCTAATAAATTTGATTTCTCGCCAATATTACCAACTACCTCACGTAAAGATAAAATCATTTTATTAAAAATAGTAGACAATTTGCCAATTTCATCATTTGTTTTTATATCGATAAGTTTGCGTAAATCGCCTTCACCTACTTGTTCAGCCACAGTAGAGAGCTGTTTCAGTGGACGAGTGATTGAGGCGATTATCATGCCACCAATTATCCCACAGATAATTAAAGCAATAGCAATGACTCCTACTGTCGATTTTAAAATTGGAGTTGTGATATCTGTAACATCTGTTAAGTCCATCGTACCGATAATTTTCCACCCTGTAAGTTTATTGGTAGTGAAAAATACTTGAAGCTGCTTGCCATCTTCCTCAATTTTAAAGCTCCCTGCTTCCTTGCCCTGCATCTTTTCTATATACGAATCCTGCAGCTTGGTTCCCACTTTTACAAATGGATCTGCTATTGTAAGATTATTGGCATTAACTAATGATGTATAACCATTTTTTCCAATTTGCACTGTATTCACGAGCTCCGCAATTTCAGCAAGGTTCAAGTCTATGGAAACAACTCCCGATTTGTCACGTAATCCTGCTGATACAGTTAGAGTTAGATCGCCTGAAATATTTGATTTATATGGGTCTATCATGACCCCTTTACCCGGCAACTCCATAGCCTTTAAATACCACGGACGCAAAAATGGATTATAATCAGACGGCATTTCATGAGACGGATTACGTAAAAACCCATGTCCTTCTAGTGTTAAAGCAACTACCGAAACACTATTATGTAAAGCATTATATTTATCTAATTCCTTTAATGCATCTGCATCTTGCCAATCCTTATTAAAAAAAGATGCCAAATATTCTGCATCACTTATGATTGGAGTAATTTCTTTTGTCACTAAAGTATTTATTAAATCGACATTCTCTCGTGAGCTATCACTTAACTCGTTATAATATAGATTATCCGATTTCATGTATGAAAACGTACCAATCGCTATACTTGGAATTAAGAGTGTCAATGTAAACGCCCAAATTAATCGAGCACGCACGGATAAGCTTTTTCGTTTTCGATAATCTTTCAAGATTAATATCTCCTCTTACTATTTTTTTCTATCCAGTTTCTACTATACACATAATAAATACTAAAGATTTATTTTTTATTATTTCGAAATATTATTAAAACACCGAAATATGCGAATAGTATGTACTAAATCCTGATGTGACCATCCTGTCCACTAAACATAAAAAAGCTGCCTCGATTACGAGACAGCTTAGAATAGTTATTTAATTTAGCGTACTTCTGTACCTTCGATTGAAGCAATTGCTTTTAGCACTTTGTTATGTGCTGCAACAATCTCTTCGTCTGTTAATGTATACTCTGGATCAAAGTATGTTAATGAGAATGCAACTGATTTCTTACCAGCTTCCATTTTCTCACCTTCATATACGTCAAAGACACGCACATCTTTCAATAATTTCACGCCAGCCGAGCGAATAACCGTAATGACTTCTCCAGCTGTTGTTGAACGATCCATAATAAGTGCGATATCCCGAGACGTTGCTGGGAAACGTGGCACTGGCGTATAGGCAAGTGGCGCTTCCTGTGCAGTGGCATTTAATAATGCTACTAGATTCATTTCCATTACATATGTGTCTTTGACACCCCATGCTTTTTGCTCTGCAGGATGTAAGCCGCCGATAATGCCGACTTGTTCACCATCTAAAAGAATGCTAGCCGTGCGTCCAGGGTGTAAGCCATCTACTTGTACTTTCATAAATGAAATGCGATCCTCTAAACCAAGCTTACCGATAACACCTTCTACAATTCCTTTTAAAACGAAGAAGTCTACTTCTTTTTTCTCACCCTGCCAAGCATGCTCAAGCCATTTTCCTGTTAATACTGCTGCCACATGCTCTTCCTCAAATGGTAGCCCCTCATTTGATTGGCCAAGGAACACTGAACCGATTTCATACAATGTCACACTGTCAGCTTGACGTGCAACATTATAAGTAGCTGCTTCAATTAAATGTGGAATAAGGCTTTGACGTAATGTTGAACGTTCTTCACTCATAGGCATTAGTAAACGGGTTACTGGCTCTGTCTTCAATGCAAAACGTTGTGATAATGCCTCAGACGTCAATGAGTACGTAACAGCTTGGTAAAGGCCAGCACCCTCCATGAAATTGCGCACTACGCGACGATTCGCTTGGTAAGGTGTTAAACGGCCAACCTGGTTAGCTCCCTCTGGTAATGTCATTGGAATTTCATCATAGCCGTAAAGTCGAGCAATCTCCTCTACGATATCTTCTTCTATTTTAATGTCTTGACGACGCGTTGGTGCATCAATAATCAATAGGCCATTTGCTGCCTCTACGCCAAATTTCAGACGTTCTAAAATTGACAGCATATCTTCTAATGAAATTTTCATACCTAAACGTTCATTGATGAAGTCTGGAGACACAACAACACGCGCTGGTGATTTATCTAGTTCATCGACAAGACATGTACCTTCTAATACTTCGCCGCCAGCTAATTCAGCTAGTAATGCCGCAGCACGTTCAGCCGCAGGTAATACTCGGTTAGGGTCAACACCCTTTTCAAAACGAGCAGAAGCATCTGAACGAAGCCCAAGGTGACGTGATGTTTGGCGTACAGTTAAGCCATCGAAGTAAGCAGATTCAATAACAACTGTAGTTGTAGACTCTGTTACTTCAGAGTTTGCACCACCCATTACACCTGCGATTGCTACTGGCTCCTTGCCATTTGTAATGACTAAATCTGTTGCTTTTAATGTACGTTCTTGGTCATCTAATGTTGTAATTTTTTCGCCTTCTGCTGCTTTACGCACAACAATTTCACCTGTTGCAAGGCTATCGTAGTCAAAGGCATGAAGCGGTTGGCCGTATTCCATTAAAATGTAGTTCGTTACATCGACAACATTATTATGTGGACGTACGCCTGCTGCCATTAAACGATTTTGTAACCACATTGGTGATTCAGCAATTTTTACATTTTTTACAACTTTAGCAACATACATCGGGTTTGCTTGTAAATCTTCTACTCGAAGTTTTAACACGTCTTCCGCTTTCTCAGAGGATGTGTTGTAGGCGATTTCTGGATACTTTACTTCCTCAGAAAGAATTGCGCCGACTTCGTACGCCACACCCAGCATTGACAGTGCATCTGAGCGATTTGGTGTTAAACCTAGCTCTAGTACTGTGTCACGCAGACCTAAAATAGCAAGGACATCCGAACCGACTTCAGCATCAGCAGGAAGTACATAAATACCTTCAGAATATGCTTTAGGAACAAGTTTCCCTTCGATTCCTAGCTCTTGTAATGAACAAATCATACCGTTTGATTCATGTCCGCGAAGCTTTGCTTTTTTTATTTTAATGCCACCTGGTAGATGTGCACCGGGACGAGCAACAATAACTTTTTGGCCAGCATCGACGTTAGGAGCACCACAAATAATTTGTTGTGGTTCAGCTTCACCAACATCTACTTGGCAAATATTTAATTTATCTGCCTCAGGATGTTTCTCTTTTGATACGACATAGCCGACAACAATTTTATCCATCCCATTAGCTCGATCAATTACTGCATCTACCTCAATTCCAGAGCGCGTAATTTTTTCAGCCAACTGTTCAGGCGCTAAGTCCTGCGTACTTACATAATCTTTTAACCATTCTAATGATACTAACATTTTTTATCCCCCTTACGCCTCTGTTCGCTCGAATTGTGATAAGAAACGTGTGTCACTTGTATAGAAATGACGAATATCGTCGACACCATATTTCAACATTGCGATACGTTCTGCACCGATACCGAATGCAAAGCCTGAAACTTTTTTCGGATCATAGCCAGCCATTTCAAGTACATTTGGATGTACCATTCCTGCACCTAAAATTTCAATCCAGCCTGTACCTTTACATACGTTACAGCCTGAACCACCACATTTGAAGCAAGAAATATCCATTTCAACAGACGGCTCTGTGAATGGGAAAAAGCTCGGACGTAATCGAATTTCACGATCAGCACCAAACATTTTCTTCGCTAGAGAATCTAAAGTACCTTTAAGATCACTCATACGAATATTTTCGCCAATAACTAGCCCTTCAATTTGCATAAATTGGTGAGAGTGTGTAGCATCATCGTTGTCGCGACGGAACACTTTCCCTGGGCAAATAATGCGAATAGATTCACCTTTTTTCTCTTCCATTGTGCGAGCTTGCACTGGAGATGTATGCGTACGTAATAATATTTCCTCGGAAATATAGAACGAATCCTGCATATCACGAGCAGGGTGTCCTTTTGGTAAGTTTAATGCTTCAAAGTTATAGTAATCCTTCTCCACTTCAGGACCCTCTGCAATTTCATAGCCCATACCGATAAATAAATCTTCAATTTCTTCAATAACGCGTGTCAATGGATGACGATTTCCTACTTTAATTTCACGACCTGGTAAAGTGACATCAATCGACTCACTTGCTAATTTTTCTGCAATGGCCGCTTCCTCAAGTACTGTTACTTTTTCCTCTAATACTGCAGTTACATTTTCACGAACCTTATTGACTAAGGCACCCATTTTCGGGCGTTCCTCAGCTGATAATTTCCCCATCCCTTTTAATAAATCTGTGATAGGTCCTTTTTTCCCTAAATACGCTACTCGAACATCATTTAACTCTTTTAAATTTGCTGCTGCTTCAATTTTAGCAAGTGCTTCTTGCTCTAACTGCTTTAATTGCTCTTCCATGTATAAATCCTCCTTGTTTTGATGGCATAAAAAAACTCGCCCCTAAAAAAGGGACGAGGACATATTCGCGGTACCACCCTAGTTATTGCAAGGCAAATTCCTTGCAATCACTTCATTGACATAACGACTAGATTAAAGCCGGCATACCTTTACAGCATTTCGCTGGTCCCGGTAGCTGCTCGCGGGATGAATTCAAAACTGCATTGGTACGGCGCTGGCTCTCAATCTCCGGCCTACGCTCCCTGTCGCCCATTCACACTCTTTACTACTCCCCGGTCAAAGCATTTTAGTATTCAAGATTTCATTTTAACAGTGATTATACAATACAATACCATTTCAAATCAAGAGCCATGTGTCCATTACCAGCGATATTGATGGCTTTTATCGGCAATTTTTTAGCTTATCACCATAGCATGTGGTTAACTTCCGTTCTGACTGGGCACGTTAATCCCCCAAGGAGTAACCCAGTCTCCATTCCAATCAACTATAATACACAGGGCATGTATTTTTAAAAATGTCTTCTTCAACTTTTGGTAATGATACTACTTTTAACAATTTTATCAAATACTTTTAACCATAGTAGAAATTGCTTTGATTAACTACTTAACAAATCCATATAAAACTATGCCTGTTGCCACGGCTACATTTAAAGATTCAGCCTGTCCAAAAATCGGGATAATAATATTTTGATCTGTCATGGCAAGTAGCTGCGGATGAATGCCACTTCCTTCATTGCCCATCATTATTGCAAACGCACCTGTATGGTCAATATCGCTATAGACAACTGCATCTTCATCTAAGGCTGTTCCAAATACTGGTACATTATTTTCCTGTAGCTGTTCAATCCAGCCCTCTAAATCACCACGAAGAACAGGAATATGGAAATGTGAGCCCTGTGCGGAACGAAGTGTTTTAGGATTATATAAATCTGCACAGCCTTTACCGAGAATTACTGCATCTAAACCGGCAGCATCCGCTGTACGAATCATCGTTCCAATATTCCCTGGATCTTGTACAGCATCAATCAATAACACCTTGCGCCAGGAAGCCACTACATCTTCTGCTAACAAAGGCTGCTTACAAACTGCAAATACACCTTGAGATGTCTCCGTTTCAGCAAACTCCTTTGCAACAGCCGCAGTTACTTCAACGATGGATACATTATCAATCGGCCAAAGCATTGGTAAATCTACACCCTCACGTACAATTAGCTGAAGTACCTGCTCATTATTTTTCAGTGCTTCCTCCACTAAATGGAACCCTTCTACTATAAATTCTCCAGATCGTTCACGCTCTTTACGTGTTGTCGCTAGCTTCTTCCAATATTTCACTAACGCATTTTGCGTAGATTCAATTCTTTTCATTACACATCTTACCGCCTTTTTCCTATTTATTGCTCCTTATTATACCGCAGAAAACGGCATTTTTCACAATCGCACATAAAAAGCTGTTTATCAAGGTTTTATCCTCGCTAAACAGCTCGTTATTCCTAAAATTATTTTCGTAGCTTACCGATTTCATCCGCGACAAATTGTACATTCGCCCCAACAATTACTTGTAGACTGTTCGGACCAACGATATTAATGCCATACACTCCTGTATTTTTAATACGTTGTTGATCCACATTCTTTATATCTTCTACTTCTACACGTAAGCGAGTGGCACAATAATTAATGGAGCTGACATTCGAAGCGCCGCCTAAGCCGGCATAAATTTCAGTAGCTAATTTTGCAAACGATGTATCTGATGAAGTTGTAGCCACTTCTTCATCCTCATCTTCTCTACCTAACGTTTTCATATCAAATTTCACAATTAAAAACCTGAACACGAAATAGTAAACGACAGCAAACACTAATCCCTGCACGACAAGCATTAACGGTACATTGGCCATAGGTAAACGCATACTTAAAATATAATCGACAAACCCTGCACTAAAGCCAAACCCTGCAGTCCAATGAAAGGCGGCCGCGATGAATAAAGAAAGTCCAGTTAAAATCGCATGTACCACGTAGAGAACTGGTGCTAAGAACATGAATGAAAACTCTAATGGCTCTGTCACACCAGTAAAGAATGACGTGAAGCCTGCTGCCAACACCAATGATGCAACTTGCTTTTTACGTTTAGTTTTCGCCGTATGGTACATGGCAAGACCTGCTGCTGGTAAACCGAACATCATAATTGGGAAGAATCCAGCCTGATACATGCCCGTTACTCCTTTAACACCCGAACCATCCCAGAACTTACCGATATCATTAATACCAACCGTATCAAACCAAAATACCGTGTTTAAGGCATGATGGAGTCCTGTTGGAATTAACAAACGGTTAAAGAATCCGTACAATCCAGCACCAAAGGCTCCTAAAGCACTTATGCTTTCACCAAAGGACACCAGTGCGCCAAAAACAATCGGCCAAATATAAAATAGCAGCGCAGAAGCTACAAGCATCGCCACTGCTGACATGATGGGTACAAGCCGCTTACCACTAAAGAACGCTAAGAAATCCGGAAGCTTAACTTGACTAAATCGATTATACATGGCTGCTGCAATCAAACCTGAAAGAATACCAATAAATGCATTATCAATCTTACCAAACGCAGCATCAACACTTTCTACATCTATACCTAGTAAAAGTGCAACCGTATTCGTAGACAACATGGTCGTCACGACTAAGAACGCAACTAAACCACTAATTGCAGCCGAGCCATCCTTATCCTTGGCCATTCCAAATGCAACCCCAACTGCAAACAAAATCGGGATGTGGTCGATAATAGAGGCTCCCGCCTTTATTAAAAATGCTGCTAACACACTGTCCGAACCCCAGCCAGAAGGGTCAATCCAATACCCAATCCCCATCAAAATAGCTGCTGCTGGCAATACAGCAACTGGTAACATCAAAGAGCGACCTAATCTTTGTAGATATTTCTTCATACGAAATGCTCCCCTTTTCAATGTAATAAGGTGAAGTCCTTAAACAGTATGAAATGTGCGCACTTTCTGTTCCCTTAGCCTTTAGTAATACCTCCTTCCAATTACTTTGGAGAGACCGTCATCAGCAATGTTTTACCCACAATACCTTCCTTTGCCCCTTCGTATTGTACTTGGTGATCTGTTCTATTGGTAATAAGTATTGGTGTTATAATACTCTTTGTATTTTTTCGAATATAGTCCCAATCTACCTCTATCACTCTTTGCCCAAGTGAAACGGCATCCCCTTCTTGAACAAGTACATGGAAACCTTGCCCCTTTAATGAAACCGTTTCTAGACCGATATGAATTAGTATCTCTGTTCCATCCAATGCACGGAAACCAATAGCATGCTTTGTTGCTGCAACAAGCATTACTGTCCCATCAATCGGAGCATGAACAGCCCCCTGACTTGGCATAATTGCCAGCCCTTCACCAAGCATCTTTTCACTAAAGACAGGATCAGGCACTTGACTAAGCGGCACGACCTCACCATTGACGGGCGCATATATGTGTAGCCTACGTTTAGCGAATAATTTTGACAACATTGGTACGACCTCCTTTGCATATATCATGAAGAAGGAATCAAAAAAATGTATACTCCACTATATTTTTCTGTCAGATGATGCAGAACAGGAAAAGGATGGGAAGTAGGAAAATTCTGTACGACTTGTTTCACAGCTTATATCGTTGATTAATTCATATAACCTAAAGACGAAATATTTGGTAATCAATTATTTATCATTATCTTTAACTAAATCATTAAATTGTTTAATATAGGGATATATAACTAAATAATTAGGTGAGAATAAATGAAAAAAAATGTACATGTAGTAGGGGCTATTATTGAAAATGACAAGCAAGAATTTTTTTGTGCATTAAGAAATCCAAATATGGTACTAGCAAACTACTGGGAATTTCCTGGTGGTAAAATCGAAGAGGGGGAATCACCTGAGCAAGCTCTATCCCGCGAAATATTAGAGGAATTTAATTGTTCTATACTAGTTGGTGAAAAAGTAGAGGATACCATTCACGAATACGAAAAATTTATTGTACGCTTAGAAACATATAAGGCTTCTATCTTAAAGGGTGAGCCAATTGCGCTGGAACACGCCGAAATAAGATGGGTCCCTCGAAATCAGCTACTAGACCTTCATTTTGCTCCTGCCGATATTCCAGCAATAAAAAAAATACTAGCTGAAAAATAATTTATATCCATTTAAAAAAGATGACAATTAGAAAATATCTTAATTGTCATCTTTGGTCTTTAGATTACTTCGCTATTTACATCTATACAATGTGTAACTCTGTTTCGGCCATTCTCTTTAGAGGCGTATAGAGCTTTATCAGCTTTATTTAAAATTGTCGCTTCACTATCCTCTATGGCTGCAAGCATCCTTAACTAAATCCATTTTCTGTTTGGTGGTATACTTTGAGGAAAATTAAAAACATTATACGGATCATATTTGGTTTTTACTTCTCTAAGCCTTGAAAAATTACGACCATAATAGGCAGTTGACCAATCCTTTATAAAACGGTCGGGGAAATTTACGTAATCACCAGCAGTGTAAGGTGATAAAGAACGCCTTACATTTTCCATCCACTGAATATTTTTTTCTTCTTCTTTAGACTTTTTCCATGACGTATTGTATTCTTGGACCATTAAAGCATTTCTATAAAAATAAGCTGTTCGATTAGGCGCAATTTGACTTACAGCACCTCTGAGGGATTGCTGCCAAATAGTTGTATTTCTATTTGGAGCGTTGGTTAAGAATTCTTTCATTTGTACAATCGCCGCATGAGGAAATGGCCTTTCAATAAAAGACCCAGACCTTTTACGAAGTGCTGGTCGATTACCGCTCGGAAGGTCAAAAAATTCTACAGCCTTAATGTAAGGTACTTCTTTTATCCATACATTCGTTGGCGAACCAGTTTTTCTTAAAGGGCGTAGAAGCTTTTTTAACTCAGAAGCTGTGCCTATAAATTCACCTTGAGCAACAACTTCGCCAATTTCCTTCGATTTAAGCTCAATCTGTGAGGTCAAGCGTTCATCTGTAAAAGGTGCCCACTTTTGCCATGCATCAAAGGCCTGTTCAAAATCATCCCAACCCCATGTGATGGAAAAAAGGGCAACATCAGAAATAGGATGCAGTTTAAATGTAAGTGCTGTAATGATGCCAAAATTCCCACCGCCACCACCACAGCTAGCCCACCATAAATCACTATTTTTCTGCCTGTTTGCTTGTATTAATTCTGCTCCTTCATGTCCATCTGCGCCAACCATTTCAATTTCAATCAAATTGTCGCAAGTTAGCCCAAATGGCCGTGACAACATACCAATACCTCCACCAAGCGTCAAGCCAACAATCCCAACACCGCTTTCAGTTCCTGCCGGGATTGTCACACCATTTTCCCATAATTTACGATATACGTTTCCGAGATTAGCACCTGCTTCAATTTTCGCAGTCATATCTTGAAGATTGATTGTTATATTATTCATTTCACTAACATCAATGACAAGTCCCTTATCTAATAATGAATAATTTTCATAGCTATGCCTTCCGCTTCTGATTCGAAATCGTTCATTATTTTCTCTCGCCCATCTTAAAGCGTTTATCACATCTTTTGTATGTTGACAAAAGACAATGATGCTTGGAAATTGCGGATTATTTAAGTTATTATTTGTCCTTGCTTGTTCATATTCCGGATTATCAGGGGTAACAATTCTTCCTGTGAGCTTTACTTTCTTCAAAATACAGCTCCTTCCTAAAATGATAAAATGCATATGTTCTATCCTATGCAGATCACTTGGAAAGAATATGAATTATGAAATTTGAATTTTATATAAAGTAAAATTCAAGATAAAATGCTCATTTACTTCATTGATACATATGATGCAATATTGAGATCACACAGGAGGTGCACTTATGATTATTCATGTGGTGAGCGCTGGTGAAACACTTTGGCAAATTGCAAACCACTATTCCGTTCCTATCAATTCCATTATCCAGTTAAACGCATTATCTAATCCAGATCAATTAGTAATCGGACAATCACTTGTTATTCCCTCTCCGTATACAACCCATATTGTCAAAAGGGGTGAAACTTTATGGTCAATTGCCGAACAATATAAGGTTCCTATTCAATCAATCGTCACAGAAAATCATCTAACGAATCCAGATGTTTTGACACCTGGAACTCAACTAGTTATCCCACCCATTACACATATTGTACAACCAGGAGAAACTCTGTCGCATATTGCCAATCAATATGGTACGACCGTTCAAGCAATCGTTTCAGAAAATGGTATTTCTAATCCAAATATGATTTATGTTGGCACGCGTTTGATTATTCCGAGAACAAGGCCTTCCATTGAAGTAAATGCATATACTTATCAAGAGCCTGAAGAAGCTGTTCATTCGATTAACGCTATAGGCCATCTTCTTACTTATTTTAGTCCTTTTGCTTATATGATAAAGGAGGACGGATCATTACAGCCTATAAATGACCAAAAAATGATTGATGCAGCTATTGCCAAAAACATTACACCAATGCTAACCCTAACGAACTTCTCTTCCACAGAAGCGGGCTCCAATCTCTCACATGTTATTTTATCTAGTGCAGAATTACGAGAAAAGGTCATAAGTAATGCGCTACAAGTAATGCAGGAGAAGGGCTATAAAGTTTTAAATGTTGATTTTGAAAACGTTCTTCCAGCAGATCGGGACAATTACAATACATTTCTCCAACTAGCCGTTGATCGCCTTCATCCAAAAGGATTTCTAGTATCAACAGCACTTGCGCCAAAAACTAGCGCAACCCAAGCAGGAACATTATATGAAGCACATGATTATGAGGCACATGGAAGGATTGCAGATTTTGTAGTATTGATGACATACGAATGGGGTTATCGCCTTGGTCCTCCACAAGCCATTTCACCCATTAACGAAATGAGAAAAGTTGTGGAATATGCTTTATCAGTAATGCCTGCTGAAAAAATTTTTTTAGGCTTTCAAATTTATGCTCGGGACTGGCTACTACCACATGTTAAAGGCCAAGAGGCAGAAACATTTAGCTCTCAAGAAGCTATTAACAGAGCAGTAAAACATGGCGCAACCATTCAATATGATAGAACTGCTCAATCACCATATTTCCGTTACGTCGATGATCAAGGTAGAAATCATGAGGTATGGTTTGAAGATGCTAGAAGTGCACAAGCTAAGTTTGCTATGACGAAGGAATATAATCTTCGAGGTATTAGCTATTGGGCATTAGGTTTTCCTTTTCCACAAAACTGGGTGCTATTAAATAATGATTTTTCCATCAAAAAGGTTTCATTGTAAGGAAAGACTAACCATTAACGTGGGGTGATTTCTGTTCCGACAAGTGCTTTCCTGTTGGGCGACTGATAACTTTTTTGAAATTTAACACCTTATTAGCTTAGTATGCGCATCTAAGGATGTACTATTAACCCCAAAAAGTTCTAAACATTTCTACAATATATTCTTACCTTTCCCTAGTTTTTCCCATGATAAAAAAATCAATTCAAAGCCATATTAAGAAATATCAAAACGAAAGGAGAAACTAAACATGGGAAGAGACAATAAGCAAGGTCAAAGCGCAAACAAAGGTTCATTGCCTCAAACGCCAAAAAACCAAAAGATAGCGCCAAACAAAGTAAGTGAAGAATTTTCTCAAGAGTTTATGAACATGATTAATACAGTCACTAAAGAAGGCAAGACAAAAAAATAAGGGGGCCTTCAAGTGGATTATCAACGTGCACAAGAAATTGTCGCCTCACCCAAAGAATATGAAGTAAGCTATAATGGCGTATCTATCTGGATTGACAAGCTTCATGAGGATGGTAAAACAGCAACTGTTCATTTACGTCGTTCTTTAGAGGAACGATCTGAGGTGGACGTAGGAGAACTTAAGGAAGAGTATCTTGTACATTAGAACGACCTTCAATTTTTATCATCAAAATATGGATCTGCTTACTTTCCAGCTGAAGTAAGCAGATCCTTCTCTTTTGATAAGCATATTCAAACCATTTCAATTTCTCATATGTAGTAATCCTCTGCATATTTAAAATGCGTTAAAATATCAGATGCTCGATTATGTAACTCTTTAAAGTTCTCGAATATTTGATCAGCAGAAATCGGCTTACTAAATAAATACCCCTGGATATAATCACAATCACCTTCAATAAGAAAAGCAAGTTGCTCGATTTCTTCAATACCCTCAGCAACGACCTTCAATCGCAAATGCTTTGCCATTGATAGAATCATGGAAACGAGCGCTTCGTCATTCTGATTATGCTGAATATTGCGAACAAATGCCCGGTCAATTTTAAGACAATCAATCGGAAAATCTTTTAAATATGAAAGTGAAGAATACCCTGTCCCAAAATCATCGACAGCTATTTGGATACCTAGTGCCTTTAATTCATAAAGTAGCTGTGTCATTTGATCGATATTCATCGACATACTTTCCGTAATTTCTAATTGTAAATATTTCGGTTCTAAGTTTGTACGTTGTAAAATTTCTTGTACCATTTGCACTAAATCCTGTTGAAATAATTGTCCAAGTGATAAATTAACAGCTACCTTCATTGGTGGTAAACCTTGTTCCTCCCATGCCTTTGCTTGAGCACATGCTGTTTCTAAAATCCATTTCCCTAATGGAATAATCAATCCAGATTCTTCTGCTATTGGGATAAACACCCCTGGTGAAACAAATCCTCGCGTTGGATGACGCCAGCGCGCTAGTGCTTCCACTGATTCAATCTTGCCAGTTTTCAAGTTTATTTGAGGCTGAAATTCCAAATAAAATTCCTGATTGGCCAGTGCATTATGTAACTCTTGCTCAAGGACAATGCGATCCGCAATATCACTTGACATATACGGCTTATAAAAAAGAAACCTTTGAGGTATTTGTCTCGCTTCGCGCATCGCTAACTGAGCATGCATTAAAAGCTCCTCACCTGTGCAATTATCTTCATGCATGGCAATTCCAATATTAAGATTCCCATTAAGTGAAAATAGTTGTACTTGTAAAGGCTTATTCATTGTACTCTTTACGTTAAAACAAAATTGTAATAGCTCTTCTCTTGTTTTTACATGATTGACATAAATAATATACTGCCCCTCGCGAAGCTTTGTTGCAAAATAATGAGGAGGCAATATAGCTTGAATTCTTTCAGCCACTAGCTTCATCATTTTATTGGAATGGCTAATGCCTATAGATGATCGGATTGCAGCAAGTCGATCAATCTCAATGGCAATAATCGCTTTTTGATGGCTATTTATATGTAAATCCTCTTTTAAGGTTTTTAATAATAAATGTTCATTTGGAAGCTGTGTAATATCATCATGATAGGCTTGAAAATGAAGTTCTTGCTGAGAATGCTCAAGATCCTGCTTTATTTTTAATAGTTGCTGATAGGGTTTTTCAACCGTTGTATAATAGATTGCTTTTAGAAAAAAGTAAAATGCAAAAAATTGATAAATAAGAGCTGAAAAGCCCCAAAGCGATTCCGAATCTTTACTGATAAAATAGAAAATATTACTTATAATTAAATAAACTGCAGCACTAACAAGCCAAGTTACTCGTTTAGGTATCTTTTTAATATGCTTACTTAATAATACTATCGTTACACCTAATAAGGCTGCAGACAGTAGATAGATACTATCTTTAGCTCTAAATAACCAATCCTCTTCAAGCCATGAATACCTTGATGCTAAATACACTAGAAAAAGACTCAATAACACGAATAATAAGGAACTACCATATGTATAGGGACGATAATACATCGTTAAACGCTTTATGGGCTTTAAAATTATAAATAGAAAACCGATTGATAAACACAATCGTATTATAATATGTAAATATATTTCCATATATTTTGTTTCAATCATAGGATGTTGAGTGATAACTAAACTTGCTATTTTCAACAACGCAATAATAAAAAATAAATTACCTATGTATAGTGTTTGGTTTGTTAATAAATGTGAATAAACAAGCCAAGATTGAATAGCAATTGCCATTGTAAAAACAATAATTAGTATTTGAACAATCAAATTCAAATATATGTAGTTTGCTTCTTTAAAAATGTCATACATTTGATTACTAAAACCCAATAATGGTATGACTAGCAATAATGGTAATACTATAAACCAGACCTCCTTCTTCTCTATTTCTAATTGATTCAACCATTTCTCCAATACAAACCCTCCATACTAATACCTAACTTATCAATTAGATAGGCCGTTTTAACTATCTAATGAAAAAGTAAGTTTAAAATTTGTATTTTTTTTTGACTTCTTACAAATCATAGCATTTACATTGGAATTTGTATGCAAATATTAAAAGTATGCCAATATTCACTTTATTTTGATATTAGCATACTTTTGATGGTTTTATCTCCCTATTCTTCTTTTGTAGATAACAGTTCACGCACCTTCGTCATGATTCTTGTGCGTCTTTTTTTAACTGCATCCACAGATATACATAATTCTTTAGCTATTTCCGAGTAGCTATAACCTTCTACATAATAAAGTAGTAGTATTTTTCTTTCATCAATTTTTAATTGGGACAAAATGTATTCTATAGGACAGGAATGGATTTGGCTTATATTATGGTCTCGAACATAATTCATGGTTTCATCATCCATAGGGGTAAACATCTCTTCAAATTTCCTTTCCTTCGAAAGTTCTTTTATAATTTCTCCTTTAACAGTTGTATAAATATATGAAGAAAGCTGCCCTTTTGAAGTATCTGCTTTTCGCCAAGCTTCCCATACAGCTATAGATGCTATATGACGATAATACTCAAAATCTTTATAAATATGGCACTTTAAAAAAATCGACGTTATCATTGGTTGAACTAATTCTAATACTTCCTCAAATGGTTGTTCAGGTGATAGCTTTTGCTGAATTGACATTCTAATTTCCTGACGACCGTGCACGATCCATTATTCCTAGGTGCCTCTATCTTAGTAATTACATGATCTGGATGTCGAACAACCCTTTTGTCGATATGATTAGAAAGTTTGTATGAATCCTTCCTAATATTTGTACATAATTACAGTGGGATATAAAAAAAACAATATGTTTTATCTGTCATTCTATACATATTTCTTAAATGACTGGACAAATTATCACTAAGGAGGCGAAATAGATGAATTTTCAAATAAGAGATGCGATTACGACAAATGTGCACGGTCAATCAGCGACCGAATTTAAGGATATTGTCGAGGATGCAATTAGCCGTGGTGAGGAGCATTTACTTCCGGGGCTTGGTGTGTTTTTTGAAAAATGGTGGCAGCAATCTAGTCCTGCTGAGCAGGATGCATTTGTTCAAAAACTAGAAAAAGCATTTGCTCACTAATTATTTATAAACAGTTCATTCCATTTCCGGTAAATGCATGATAAATTCTATTTATCAGAAAATTTGGAGGGATTGGAATGACTGTTGCTGTAGAATTAATAGTAAATCAACTAAAAAAGGTTTTATTAGAAGAACAGGTGTCAACAAACGAAACGGTGCGTCAGCTACATGGAAGAGACGAATCTCATCATGCAATGAGCTTACCAGATATCGTTGTCTTTCCTCGATCCACAGCCGATGTCAGTGCCATCTTGAAAATTGCGCATGCGGAACGTATACCAGTCGTACCTTTTGGTGTTGGCTCAAGCCTGGAAGGAAATGCAATTCCTATTGCAAATGGCATTTCTATCGATTTCTCTGAAATGAATGCTATTTTAGAAATTCGACCAGATGACCTATTGGTAAAAGTGCAGCCAGGTGTAACACGTACTCAATTGAATAAAGAATTGAAAAAACATGGACTTCATTTTACAGTAGATCCTGGTGCTGATGCTACACTCGGTGGAATGGCAGCAACTAATGCCAGCGGAACAACCGCAGTGCGCTATGGTGTCATGCGTGACCAAGTCCGTGATTTAGAGGTTGTACTTGCAGACGGTACAGTTATTCATACTGGTAGCTTAGCAGCAAAATCTTCTTCTGGTTATCATTTGAATGGCCTATTCGTAGGTTCTGAAGGTACACTAGGTTGCTTTACCGAGCTAACTTTACAAGTCTATGGAATACCCGAATTTGTAACGGCGGGTCGTGCAGTTTTTGCAACAGTTGGCGATGCTGTTGGGGCAGTAACCGCATTATTGCAGGCGGGCATTTCAATTGGTCGTGTCGAACTGGTCGATGAAGCCTCTATCAAACAAGCAAATATTTATAATGAAACTTCCTATGAAGAAAAACCAACATTGTTTTTAGAATTCCACGGAAATGAAGCAGGTATGCATGCTGATATAAAATTTGCTACAGAAATATTTGAGGACTTCGACTGCATTTCTGTTGAATTTGAACAAGACAATGCTGCTCGTAATAAGCTCTGGGAGGCACGTCATTCATTGGCTTATGCATACATCCATGCTTACCCAGGAAAAAAACTAATGTCGACTGATGCTTGTGTACCGATCTCGATGCTAGCTGAAACAATTTTATATGCTCGTGAGCAGCTTGAGGAAGTTGGGCTTGCTGGCGGAATTGTAGGTCATGTAGGGGACGGTAACTTCCATGCGCTGTTAATGTTAGATCCAAGCGATGCTAAAGAACAGGCGAAAGCAGACCGCTTCAATGAGCATATTGTTCAATATGCTTTACTTCGTGGCGGGACTTGTACAGGTGAACATGGTGTAGGTATTGGAAAAATGAAATATCAATCTATGGAACACGGAACATCACTATTAATCATGAAGAGCATTAAAGCAGCACTTGACCCACATAACATTATGAACCCTGGGAAAATTTTTAACGTTGTTGAAAAACTATAATGTCAATGAAATTAAAGTGACCTGTTAAATAAAATATGCCTTTTAAGCAAAAATAGAGGTTGATTTCCGTTCCGACTGGTCGCTTTCCTGGGGGCGTCCGATGAGCCGCTTCACTCGCGTTGCTCGCTCCAGGGTCTCATCTGTGACGCTAATCCCCAAGGAGTCGACCAGTCTCCACTCCAATCAACTATTGCACCTAGCGTGTATCTTCTTGCATCTGCATTAATTTATGGTGATAAATTGATAGCTCACAATAAATGTTTTCTGTGCGAAAGCGTAGTGCAAACGTAGCGGCAGCAACAATAGATGTTTTGTGTGCAAATGAAACGTTTGAAGCAAATGATTTACGTGTGAAAGCAACAGCAACAACAACTAATGCTTTTATAAGCTAAACCATAGCAGTAACAATAGACGTATAATCGCATCAATGTTTAATTCTATTCCGCCCATTTATAGTCATAAGTTCACTTTTGACATAAAGTAAATTTATAAATGGTCTGGCAATCAGCGCTAATTGCAGTTCACCACCACTAATTTCATTGCATGATTTCTTGGCAAGATGCAAAATGTCAACTGTCTCCAATGCTTTATGAGCTGCCGTTAAATCCTTAGTAGATGGCTGAGCTAATGTACTAATATAAGGAGCTCTGCAAGCGTCACAAAAATACATTCATTTGCTGAAAGAGGAGGCATTGTAGTGGCATTCGGACCACAGCCATGGAATTGGTTACCCGAACAACATTGGGAGGAGCGACCAACAAATTTTTGGTGGTGGCTTGAAAAGGATGCATCAAGCGGCTTAGTATTACAAAAAACAACACATCCTCTGTTTAACGGTTATTTATCACTTGCTGACTGTACATGGCACCAGCATGGCGTTTTTTGGCCACCTGAAAATGCAGAGGTTTTAATCGCAACGGAGGATGGTGGGGCTGTTCTATACATTGATACAGTTTCTACCCCTGGAACATGGATCATTACAACGCTAGATCCCGATTTTCATTTTGGTTCTTACTTTATGCCTGCCACTGAGCGATTCTTTGAAGGCTTTTTCCCTTACTTGGCCTATGGAAAACTTTCTTAAACTCTAATTCAATATAAATACCATAGGAAAAGGCGAAAAATTCTTCTTTTCCTATGGCTATAATAGGATGCTAACGGAAACTTTCATTATTTATTACCCTTATAAAAAAATCCCTATATCATCTCTTACGAAGCCCATGATAAAAAAGTTGATAGAGCCTGCGTAAATTGTTCATCTAAAACTGTCCTCGAATGATTTATTTACACCATTGAAACGAATACAATATCAGTGATTGCCTAAAGAATACCCATGAAAACACAAAAAAAGTAACCCAGCGTCTCCCAGGTTACTTCCCTATGTAGCGATGTGGTCATCCACCTTGACAACGTACATCGCGCGTGGCTTACATCCCTCTGTCTGCAAACCACTGTTATGTTATTCGCATTGACACCCCCTGTTGCCAATGTGAACTTTATTTATAGTGCTTCCCAACCCGAGAAGCATATGTCTAACATTAAGCTAAAATAGATGCAAGTACTGCTTTTTGTGCATGTAATCTGTTTTCTGCTTGCTCAAAGATGTAAGAATTCGGACCGTCAATAACCGATGTCGCTACTTCTTCTTCACGATGCGCTGGTAAACAGTGTAGGAACATATAATTTGGCTTTGCAAATGCCACAAGCTCATCATTAATTTGGTAGCCTTCAAAGTCTTGTAGACGTTTTGCAGTTTCCTCTTCTTGTCCCATTGACGTCCAAACATCTGCGTATACAACATCAGCGTTTATAACCGCCTCTACAGGATCATTCGTGATTGTAATCGTACTACCATTTGCTGCTGCGATAGCTTGTGCTTTTGCGATAACCTCTACATCACATTCATAGCCAACTGGCGTTGCCACTGCCACGTTCATCCCTACATGTGCTGAAGCGACTACTAATGAGTGCGCCACGTTGTTGCCATCTCCAACATATGCAATTTTAAGCCCTTTTAGTGCACCTTTATTTTCAGCAATTGTTTCTAAATCCGCTAAAGCTTGGCATGGATGGTAGATATCCGTTAGTCCATTAATAACTGGTATAGATGCATGCTCTGCAAGCTCCTTCACCATAGCATGAGAGTTGGCACGAATCATAATGCCATCTAAATATCCTGATAACACATGTGCTGTATCATAAATCGATTCACCGCGACCAATCTGTAGATCACGCGCATGCATAAACATACCTTTTCCACCTAATTGATTCATACCTACTTCAAATGAAATACGAGTACGAGTTGAATGTTTTTCAAATATCATGCCGAGCGTCTTACCTTCTAGTAGCTTCGGACATTTTCCTTCTTTTGTAATTGTTTTCAGTTGTGTTGCTAATTCAACTAACTGCTGAACCTCTTCACTTGTATAATCTAACAAAGTTAGTAGGTCTTTACCCTTTAAACTAGACACTAACTTTAACTGTACTTCCTCAAGTAATTTCATAACCTTCGCTCCTTGTTCCGTTGCTGTTGAGTTAAGTATAACATGCATAAATATAAAATCAACCGAATTTTTATGTTTATTTTAGAAAATTATAATTTATTTATTAATTGTGACTAAAATGCGTCTCTTTGAATATTTATGCATATTTCGATAATTCAACTTCCAATCTTATAGCAAAACAATTGCATTATTGTTTATACAAATTTATAAGTAATATACATTAATTATTTAGGTGGTAAAATTATGAGCTAGCACATTTTGTTAAAGAAATTCATCAAGTTGAATATAAAACCAATTTATTGTTAACTGAAGAATGATAAAATTTCTGCTAGAGCTGATAGTCAATTAGTAAATAAACTAGAAGAGGGTTATATTAAAAGAGCAATGAATAAATCGATCGACGAGAGTTCATTTTAGAGTTATATGAGCGAGACATCGTTTTTTCAAAAAAACATTTAATAAGGATTTAATACACCTAAAAGTTCAATCATTTCAGAGCATAAAAAAATAAGCGTTCGTAAACGGAGGTACTATTGTGGATTTACATAATTTAAAAAAGGACATATTTAAAATCGTATATCCCTATATAAAAACTCGTCCAAATGTTGCTTTATCAATTGGTATTATCTACCAAAATCAAGAAGCTACTTTTACTTTCGGTGGTTCAAATTTTACGCTGGACGAAAAACCTTATATCTATGAAATTGGGTCGATTTCTAAAGTTTTGACAACATCACTACTTGGGGAAATGCTTTTGGAAGGAATAGTGAATGTAGAAGATTCCATTGGCAAATATTTTTCTGCACTACCTGATAATCACCCTGTTACACTCAAACGTCTTGCTAATCATACATCTGGGCTACCAGGAATAGGTGTACTTAAGAACATTTATAATCTTTTTGATCGTCAAACACCGCGTGATCCATTTTGTCAATATTCACTGAACGAGACTATCCACTATTTTAAAATGCACACAAACGAGCCCAAAGCGAAGTTCAGATACTCCAATGTAGGCATGGGGCTCCTAGGATATATTTTAGCAGATCAGCTTCATACTGATTTTGAAACAGCCATCAAATGTCGAATAATAGATCCATTAGAATTATCAAATACATTTATTACTATCCCTTCTGGTAAAGAAGAATCGATAATACAGGGATACAATATCCGTGGACATAAAAAACAGCCGCTCCAAATGAATGAATTTATGGCAGCAGGGGCAATCCGTTCGACTGTTAATGATCTGTTAAAATTTATGAAAGTACATTTAAGCGATGAAAATTTGGGGTATACATTAACATACCAAGCTACAAAAAACATTTCAAAAGATTTGAGCATCGGACTAGGTTGGCTTCTTGAAGATAATATTATTTGGCATAACGGATCCACGAAAGGCTTCTCTAGTTATCTAGGGTTTGATAAAACACAGCAAATGGGTGTCGTTGTACTATCAAATTATCGCTCCCCTATATTGGCTACAAACCCTGTTCATATTGGTAAGGATATTTTACAGCTTTTACAAAAGTCTTAGATATGCCGTTGAATTTTCAAAAAAAGCTGCTCTTTAATTCTTTTCAGCAGGTGTTTCCGACACCCACTGAAAAAGTAATCAAAATTATATTCATCTCACCACCTATAGAGGCGAGAATCATCTGATCTGCCGCTGTCGCACAACATTGGCTGAATGAAGATAAATTCTCCCTTGAAATAATGGGCTATTATTTAGTATCAATCTAGGGCTTGTGTGTATTTAAAACATTTACATAAATCGTTGTTCCCTAATATAAAGTAGCTAAAACTATTGCCATGTCTGTCCCTTCTTTGTGAAGTAGTACAAGTGAAGCATTGTTTTGTATTGTAGAATAGAGGTGAGCACAGTATTTGGTATATTATGTACATTTAAAAACTTTAAATATGAAAATAATTAAATTTATAAGGCGGTATTTGAATGACGAACAGAATCTCCAAACCTATTATCAACATGGTCTTATTATTACTTTTTCTTGTTGTTTTATGGTTTATAGGTGATGTTAGCCATCTATTATCTAGTAAAGAAAATATCGAAAGAGAAATTGGTTATATAGTATTGCATGAAGGAATAGTCTATTTTATTCAAGGAAAGGACGTTCAACAATCAGATATAGAGAGTTTCTCTAGTGAAAATCTCATGTACTCAAATAAATTTGAATCAGTTTCAATTTTAAATAATGAATTGAAACTGTCTATGAAAGGGATTAAAAGTGGAGATAAAGTGAGGATTTGGTATTCTGAAATTTTGGAGTCAAATCCAGCAAAAATCAAAGTTATTCGTATAGAAAAACTGTGACCAAAAGATAGGGGTCGTATATTGTTAATGGTAACACTATGAATGGCGGACCGAAGATGAATTCAAATATATTCAATTTTGTATCTCAAGCTTTGCAGTAACAATAACAGGAACTTAGCAAATTTACATGGGGCTGTCCGAAAAGAGATTTTTAAGCAAAAATGACTAAAAAGTGAAAGGCAGAAAAGTTGATTTAACAACGTTTCTGCCTCTTCAATTTCATGTAATTTTACTCCAAAAAGGACTTATGGGACAGATAATTTTTCCCTGCATTAATCAAAAATAATTTTATTTACTGCATCACGGTCTAATTTTTTAATAACTTCCACCATTAATTTTACAGCATTATCATAATCATCACGATGTAAAATACCTGCATGTGAGTGGATGTAGCGTGTAGCAATACCGATTGATAGTGCTGGTATACCATTTGCTGTTACGTGGATAGAACCAGCGTCTGTACCGCCACCAGCCATTGCCTCGAATTGATATGGAATATTGTGCTCATCTGCTACATCTAAAACAAATTCACGTAGGCCACGGTGTGATACCATTGATGCATCATAGACAACAATTTGTGGACCAGCGCCCATTTTACTAGTAGATTCCTTTGCAGTAACCCCCGGTGTATCTCCTGCTACGCCTACATCGACAGCAAAGCCGATGTCTGGTTGAATCTTAAATGTAGCAGTTTTCGCACCACGAAGGCCTACTTCCTCTTGTACGTTCCCTACAGAATATAGGATGTTAGGATGTTTTTCATTTTTTAGTGCTTTCATAACATCAATGGCAATTGCACAACCAATGCGGTTATCCCATGCCTTCGCTAATAAATACTTTTCGTTTTTCATGACATTAAATTCAAAGTAAGGTGTTACCATATCGCCAGGACGTACGCCCCATTCCAGCACCTCTTCTTTTGAAGCTGCACCAATATCGATAAACATGTCTTTAATGTCTACAACTTTGTTACGTACATCTGCCGGTAAAATATGAGGTGGTTTTGACCCAATAACCCCGATAATTTCATCACCTTTACGTGTCGTAATTGTTACACGCTGTGCAAGCATAACCTGGCTCCACCAGCCGCCTACAGTTTGGAACTTGATAAACCCTTTGTCATCGATTTGAGTAATCATAAAGCCGACTTCATCTAAATGGCCTGCTACCATGATTTTAGGACCATTAGCATCGCCCACTTTTTTTGCAATGACGCTGCCTAAGTTATCTGTTTCCACTGTATCTGCATATGGCCCAATATACTTTTTCATGACCTCACGTGGTGCACGTTCATTACCTGCAATACCATTCGCGTCTGTTAACTCTTTAAACATTTGTAATGTTGGATCTAGTTGTGTCATCCTTTGGCCTCCTACTTCTCGTATCTTCTCTATTATACTTCGTTTACCGAAATATTCCTAGCTTAAGTGTCTGAAAATTAATGTATTTCAAACATTAATAACCTGAACGTTGGCGATTATAATTTTCTTCATTTTTTTCTATATAAGCCGCAACAACGTCCTCAAACGTAATTCCTAAATTATACGCAAGTAAACCATAGCATTGCCAGATAGCTAAATATCTATCCTCAGTTGGCTGACTAATAAAGTCTAAAATATAGTTCTGTGTCATTAAAAATGTCTCGGTTAAATCTCTCTTTTCTTCAATTACCGGCCATTTTTCTATCGCTGTGTAACCCTTCAATAAACCAAGTGATAATATAAAGTGAATAGAATCCACATATTCCTCTAAAATCACACCACGCTCTGAGGGTCCTTTTGTACTCCAAAATTTAAAACAGCGTGTTTCATTTGCAAGTTCAGATAGCTCAACCATTAATGCTAAACCTTTTTCTTTAAATACATCACGTTCAATATTTTGTGTTTTCTCGATGAAAGCATCGAGCTCTTTCTGCATTTTAAATAATTGTTGTAAGTTCATTTTTTTCTCCTAAATTTCTAAAAAATATTTATAAAAAGTGAAACTATTCGCCCCTCCAATCGTATAGGAAGGAATAACCTTTCTTCAAGGGGGAAATTAAAAATGTTGCCGTTACTTATTCGTCTTGCTGTTATTGCGCTTATAATCTATGTATTTTACAAAGCGATTCGTTATATAACCGATCCTAAGCGAAAACTTGATGAAGCCTATGAAAAAGGCCAATATTATTTTTATGATGATGTTAAAAATGTCCGAAAAAATTTCTTCATCTCCTATAAGGGTGCTCTTTTCGAAGGTGAAAAATACCTGGGTACAACAGAAGATGCCTTCGAGGTTGTTACGATTTTTGTCGGTGCCCGTGATGCCGCCACATTGCAAGGCTTCAAAAAAAACGACTTTGAATATTTACAACAAGAAATATTATTGAATTATCCAAACGCAAAGATAAATTGGAAGCAACCCATTGAACAGCTTATGCGTAACACATCCTCATAATGAGGATGTGTTGTTTTTTATTTATCGTAACATGCTATGATTAATCACCATAATTGTGCAATGATAAAAACTTGAGTGGCTGCTAGTAGAGGGAAGCCGAATGCAAAACTATTATGACGTGTTTTATGTCGGAATAAATACATTCCTAACACGCCGCCTACTGCGCCCCCTGCTATAGCTAATGTAAACAATGTACGTTCTGCAATGCGCCATTCATGCTTTTTCGCGCGTGATTTATCCATGCCCATCATAATGAGCAGGACTATAGAAACAACTGCCATATATGCTAATAATGCTTGCCCCATTGAATACTCCTTTATACTTTTCTATTTACTTTTAATTTAACACAAAAAAGACTGACGGATAAATCCATCAGTCTTGTGAAAAATTTTGCACCTGTCGCTTCGCTTTCGGTGCAGAAATAATTTTTAACTAAGTCAAAAATTATTTAGCTACTGCTTTTTTAGCAGCGTCTGCTAATTGAGTGAATGCTGCTGCATCAGTTACAGCTAGGTCAGCTAACATTTTACGGTTAACTTCGATACCAGCAACTTTTAAACCGTGCATTAAGCGGCTGTATGAAAGGCCGTTCATGCGAGCAGCTGCGTTGATACGAGTGATCCATAATTTACGGAAATCACGTTTTTTCTGACGACGGTCACGGTATGCATATTGACCTGACTTCATTACTGCTTGGTTTGCAACTTTGTATAATGTATGTTTTGAACCATAGTAACCTTTAGCTAATTTTAATACTTTTTTACGACGTTTGCGCGTCACTGTTCCGCCTTTTACGCGTGGCATATGAATTACCTCCTGCTTTTCATTTAAAAATGAATGTTAGTATTTTTTAGTCAATTATTTCATGTAAACAAGTAAAGATTTGATGCGTTTGAAGTCACCAGATGAAACGATGTTTGCTTTACGTAGGTGACGTTTTTGTTTCGTAGATTTGTTTGCGAATAAGTGGCTTCCATAAGCACGGTCGTATTTTAATTTACCTGAACCCGTTTTTTTGAAACGTTTCGCAGCTCCACGGTGAGTTTTCATTTTTGGCATGTCGAATTCCTCCTAAACTGTTCGTCTAATATTATTTCTCGTTCTTTGGTTGAAGAACTAAGAACATGCTTCGGCCTTCCATCTTCGGTTTTTGTTCAACCGTTGATACTTCAGCACAAGCTTCAGCAAAACGATCTAACACACGTTGACCAATGTCTTTGTGTGTAATCGCACGACCTTTGAAACGTAGGCTACATTTTACTTTATCGCCTTTTTCAAGAAATTTAATCGCATTACGTAGCTTCGTTTGGAAATCATGCTCATCGATTGTTGGGCTCAGACGAACCTCTTTCATTACGATGACCTTTTGATTTTTACGAATTTCACGGTCTTTCTTTTGCTGTTCAAACTTAAATTTACCATAGTCCATGATACGAGCGACTGGCGGCTTGGCTTGAGGGGCCACAAGGACAAGATCCAAGTTTACACGAGCGGCGATTTCTAGCGCTTCATTACGTGTCTTTACACCAAGCTGGTCACCATTGTGATCGATTAATCGAAGTTCACGTGCGCGAATGCCTTCGTTTACATACATGTCTTTGCTAATAGTAATCCACCTCCAAGTAGTTGTCGCGAATACATGGTTTGGGCAAAGCCTTGCCCGGTTGAACGGTACATCCTCTTGTCATGTCCATAAAAAAAGGACGGACACTTTGAAGATGTCCGCCCGCTATATGTGCATGCGCAAGTCTGCGCAAAACAATTCAACGTGTCATACCTGTTCACAGCCTAAGCGTTGTATCAGGTGAGAAGCGGGCAGCCTCTACTTCAACCACAAACTTTGTATTCATTAACCTTATTTATATTAGCATGTACTCTTATAAGCTGTCAAATGTTTTTTAGCTTATTATTAATAAAGTAGCCTAAAATTTTTTAATCTAAACCATTATCGTTGATTTTCGTTCCAACATGGCACTACTTGGGGGCGTTCGATGAGTTGCTTCGTTGCGCCGCTGCAGGGTCTCGGGCCAACAGATGTCTTTTGCGCGAAAGCATAGTGCTAACGAAGCGACAGCAAAATGGTTTTGTCTGTGCGAAAGCGTAGCGACAGCAACAGCACGATGTTGGTCACGAAGGCGTTATCACAGGACTTGATGCTTTTAGCCTTCGTTCCTCTATCGCTGATCCCCAAGGAGTTTCCTAGTCTCCACTTCAATCAACTTATATAAATAGAAATTATTTTGTAATTTCTGCTTTAATGTTCGCTAGGAAGTCCTCAAAGCTGATTGTTTCTGAATCTTTTGAGCCGTAGCGACGTACATTTACGCCACCAGCCTCTACTTCTTTGTCTCCGATAACAAGCATATACGGGATTTTTTTCATTTGTGCTTCACGGATTTTGTAACCTAGTTTTTCTTCACGGTCATCCATTTCAACACGTAAGCCCGCTGCAGTTAATTGCTCTTCGATTTGTTTTGCATAATCGAAATGAGCTTCATTTGAAACTGGGATAACTTCAACTTGTACTGGCGCTAACCATGTTGGGAATGCACCTTTGTACTCTTCGATTAAGAAGGCAACGAAACGTTCCATAGTCGATACGACACCACGGTGAATAACAACTGGACGATGTGGTTTACCATCTTCCCCTACATAAGTTAAGTCAAAGCGCTCTGGTAATAAGAAGTCAAGCTGAACTGTTGATAAAGTTTCTTCTTTACCAATTGCAGTTTTTACTTGTACGTCAAGTTTAGGACCGTAGAATGCAGCTTCACCTTCAGCTTCGAAGTAATCTAAGCCAAGCTCATCCATTGCCTCTTTTAACATACTTTGTGCTTTTTCCCACATTGCATCGTCGTCGAAGTATTTCTCAGTATCTGCTGGGTCACGGTAAGATAAACGGAATGAGTAATCATTTAAATCGAAGTCTTTGTAAACTTCTAATATTAGCTGAACTACTTTTTGGAATTCCACTTTAATTTGGTCTGGACGAACGAAGATATGTGCATCGTTTAAAGTCATCCCACGTACACGTTGTAAGCCTGAAACAGCGCCTGACATTTCGTAACGGTGCATAGTACCAAGCTCCGCAATACGTAATGGTAGGTTACGATAAGAATGCATGCTGTTTTTGTACACCATCATATGGTGAGGACAGTTCATCGGACGCATAATTAATGTTTCATTGTCCATTTCCATTGGTGGGAAAATAGAATCTTGGTAATGATCCCAGTGACCAGAAGTTTGGTACAGCTCTTTAGAGCCAAGTACTGGTGTATAAACATGCTTATAGCCAAGAGATAATTCTTTATCTACAATATAGCGTTCAATAACACGACGGATTGTTGCACCGTTTGGTAGCCATAACGGTAAGCCTTGACCAACTTTTTGAGAAGTTGTAAATAATTCTAATTCCTTACCGATTTTACGGTGATCACGTTCTTTTGCCTCTTCAAGCATTTGTAGGTGATGTTTTAATTCTTCCTTTTTAAAGAATGCTGTACCATAAATACGTTGTAGCATTTTGTTATCTGAGTTACCTCTCCAGTAAGCACCTGCTAATGAAAGAAGTTTGAACTCACGAAGCTTACCAGTTGATGGTGCATGGATACCACGGCAAAGGTCGAAAAATTCACCTTGATAGTAAATAGAAACTTGCTCATCCGCTGGAATTGCTTCAAGTAATTCTAATTTGTATTCATCGCCAATTTTTTCATAGATCGCTTGTGCATCTGCACGGCTAACATTTTTACGCTCGATCTCTAGGTTTTCAGCGATAATTTTTTTCATTTCTTTTTCGATTGCTGGTAGATCTTCAGCAGTGATTGGAGTTGGTGCATCAATATCGTAGTAGAATCCACCTTCAATAACTGGACCAATACCAAGTTTAACATCTGGGAATAATCGTTTAATCGCTTGTGCTGTTAAGTGTGCAGTAGAGTGACGTAAGATTTCCAATGCTTCCTCATCATCTTGAGTAATGATTGAGATTGTTGAGTCCTCTTCAATCGGTGTTTTTAAATCCACCAAGACACCATTTACTTTACCTGCATATGCTTTTTTACGAAGTCCTGGGCTAATTGATAATGCTACGTCATCAGTAGATGTACCCTTTGCAAATTCCTTTACAGCGCCATCTGGGAAAGTTAATTTAATCATATCTGACATTTTGTTTGCACTCCTTATAGTTTTGTTGTGATGCATGATTGAAGTCCAAGAATCCCCGGAATTTATCCTATTTCAGTAGGTGTTTGGACACCCATTAAAAAGGAACTACATCCGTATTCATTTCACCATTATTTTCTAAACGAAAATAAAAAAAGCCCCGCCCCTACGAAAGGGACGAAGCGTATGCTCGTGGTTCCACCCTTCTTCCTTCCGACTTTTTATAGTCAGACGAAGCTCAAGGCTAGCTAACGGGCTAGGGACCGGCGAAAGATTATCCCTTTCGCTGCTCAGCAGGTAGTAAATAGTGTGCTCAAACTAGGAAGCTTACAGCCAATGACTTCCCTCTCTAAAAGCCGATACACAAAACTCATGTCCTCATCCATGCATTTTGATATTTAATATATGTGACAGTATACGCTCGATTGTCGCAAAATGCAACAGTCAATATTACATACGGCGATTTTTGCCGCGCATTTCAATCGGCTCTGTCAAGGCTTTAACACGTTCCATTATACGTCCAGCTTTCACGACCTCTATATCACCTTTTTGTGACTGTGCTAAATGATGCTCTAGTTCATCATAATTAAAGTTAGATGTAATGAATGTTGGCAATTGCTCGGCCATACGGTAATGGAAAATAGTCCCTAAAATTTCATCTCGTGTCCAAGCAGTCATTGTTTCTGCTCCTAAGTCATCAAGCATCAAAACTGGTGCCTTTTTCACATAGTCTATTTTTTCATTCAATGTATTGTCGCCAATTGCATTTTTCATTTCTCGTAAAAATTCAGGCACAAAAACAACTACTGAACGAATTTTGACAGAGGCTAATTCATTCGCAAGTGCACCAAGTACAAAGGATTTCCCTACACCAAACTTTCCATATAAATAAAAGCCCTTTGCAGGAAGTTTTCCTGTTTGCTCGGTTGTCTTCACAAATAAAGCCGCTTTTTGAGCAATCATCACTCGAGACTCATCATCAATCAGTAAATCTTGAATTGTTGCTTGAAGCACATCCTTTGGCATATGCATACTCGCAATCATATTGGCTACATCACGACGCTCATCCTCACGTATCTTTTGCTCACATCGCACATAATCCATTTCAACAGTATTTCGCACTACACGTAAAGTCGGTAAAAAACCTTTTAAATAGTTTGTACAATTATCTGTATTATCGCAGCCACAGCAAACAGTAGATTGACTAATGAACTCGTGAAGCTTCGGTAAATTACGCTCAATTGTGTCATAGTTTAACTCATTTGCATGCTCTGCTAAAAATTTTTGCACACGAGGGTTTTCTAAAATTTCTCGACGCATCGCTTCATACCGCTCTTGAAATGATGGTACATTAACTGCTCTTTTTAATGGTCCATTAATTGGTTCGATTGTCGTTCACCCTCCTTACTTATCACTTTTCCCTAGCATTTCTAATATTTTTTGACGCTCTTTTTCAAAATCAATCGAGCTTGAAGTGTTTTCTTCTTCTTGCTGCTCGTTTCGTTTGTAAAACCATTCAGGTACCTTTTCACGTTGATTTCCTGAACGCCCTTTGGCATTCTGATTACTTTTATTCGGTGTTTGTGGTTTATTTTTCCAGGTCGTATATTTATCATGCTCCTGACGTGCTAGCTCCATTGCTTCCTTTGCTGTTTGTATATTTTTACGTACCCAATGATCAGCAATCGTTTCCACATATTTTTTAGGTAGCTTCATATCAGTTGTGAGCATAACATATTCCAAAAGAGCGTTAACAACGCCAACTGGCATTCCATGTTGAACAATTAGACTTTCAGCAAGCTGCACGGAAGTCTGTAGAGGTTCTTTACCATTATTTATATCTCGTAAAACTTGCACTGGTGGAGTCGTTTCTAAATAGCGCTGAAGCTCAGAATCCTTAGTTTTTTGTCCTGCTTCTTCAAGAGGTAATGGCTCAGTGACTCTAGCTAACTTTGGCGGTTCTTTTGATACTGTTAGCTTATAAAAATCTGCAGCGGCCTTACGCAATCGTTCCTGTGAAATGCCTAAATCATCATCTAAAGCAAGAATCACTACTTTTTGCATATCCAGTGCAGTTAAGTGATATAAGAATGCTAGTTTCGCTATATTTTCACGTACTTCAAGCGTTAGCAGACTGGCTGGTACTAATTGCTCTGATAACCCCGCCTGAAGTAATTCAAAGTCAAACTGCTCGAAATAAAACGGATAGATTCTTTGCTGTTTATCCTTACGATTAGTATCAGCCTGTAAATCAACTGGAATATTTAAATTAATAGGTTTAAAAACGTCTATGAAAGCACGTGATACATCTTTAAACTCTGCATCTCTTGTAGGAGAAATAAAACGCTGACGCAGCTTCCGATAAGCTTGCTCCCCAATTTTACTAAACAAAAACATCGATAACAGTGGATCTTTCATAAAGCTATCTGCATCTAGTGGACGCATAAGCTCATATAAAAAGCTTCGCTGTCCACCATTTTCTCTTTTCCATGTGCGTAATAAGCCAATTGCTTCAAGCGCAATACGTGCTTCGAATATTTTTCCAATTGGAAGCCCTAATACATTCATTAAATAATAATGTGTCATTTGCATATTTGGCATTTGCTCTGCTTCTGCCCATAGCGTTAAATAAAGGCTGATTGGCTCCGCTCCGGTTAAAGGTTGATAAAATAGCGTAACTAATTGACGTTCCTGTGTAGAAAGTGCATGAGGTAGACGAATGTCAAAAGGATCGGCAGGCTGCAATTCCTTATACAAATGAATCAACGACATTCACCCTCTCTGTTTCCCTATGATTTCTGCTCTGTCTGACGTTGAATAATCTCTTTAATTTCTTCAATAAAGACATTGATGTCCTTAAATTGACGGTAAACCGATGCAAAGCGTACATAGGCAACCTCATCGATTTTCGCTAAGCGATCCATTACCATTTCCCCAACATCCTCAGATCGTACTTCAGAATTCCCGATACGACGAAGATCTTTTTCAATAGACAATACAAGTCCCTCAAGTACTTCAAGAGCAACTGGGCGTTTTTCACAAGCACGAATAAGTCCACGAAGCACCTTTTCACGGCTAAACTCTTCTCGTGAACCTTCTTTTTTCACTACGATTAAAGGTGTCTCTTCAATTTTTTCAAACGTTGTAAAGCGGAAGCCACATGACTCACATTCACGACGTCTACGAATTTCTTTATTATCATCTACTGGCCTCGAATCCACTACACGCGTTCCGTTAAATTGGCAAGATGGACATCTCATATAATTACTCTCCTGATTTCACAACAATTTAGTATTTCTATTATAACAAATTTCCTACATGTAAGAAAAGCGCATTGACGCTAGTGTGCTCATGATAAACCTTGTAAGGAGAAAGTACAAGTATAGATGTCAATAATTTATCCAAAGATATGGCAACAAACTCTTGATTTCCTATGCAATAACCGAAAAACAAATGCGCTGGAGAGCACGACGCAAAAGTAAACACTCCACACTTTTGCCAAAGAGATCGATGTGACCCATGAATGTAACGTTTTTGCCTGGACGACAACTTATCGATAATTTTCTTAACAACAAAAAAAGCACACCGAAACCACTTGGATTTCAATGTGCTTTGTAAAATTATTATGCGTTAACTGTTTCTAAAGCTTTTGCCACTTTTTTCACAAGATCTACAACACGTGCAGAGTAGCCCCACTCATTGTCATACCAAGCAAGTACTTTCACTTTGCGATTACCCATTACCATTGTAGAAAGACCATCTACTGTTGAAGAGTAAGTAGTTGTATTGTAATCAGAAGATACTAGAGGCTCAACAGAGAAGTTTAAGATCCCTTTCATTGGACCTTCAGTAGCAGCTTTCACAAATGCAGCATTGACAGAATCTACTGTTACGTCTGTATTTAAATCTACCACAAGGTCAACTAATGATACGTTTGGTGTTGGAACACGAAGTGACATACCATGAATTTTGCCTTCTAACTCTGGTAACACCAATTTCAATGCCTTTGCAGCACCTGTTGATGTTGGAATGATGGATTGTGCGCATCCACGTGCACGACGTAAATCTTTATGTGGATTGTCTAGGTTCTTTTGGTCATTTGTATAAGCGTGAACAGTAGTCATTAATCCATTTTCAATGCCAAATGTGTCGTTTAATACTTTTGCAACTGGTGCCAGGCAGTTTGTTGTACAAGAAGCATTTGAAATTACATCATGTTTTGCAATATCCAGTTTTTCATCATTTACACCTAAAACAATTGTTACGTCCTCGTTTTTACCAGGTGCTGTTAAGATAACTTTCTTTGCGCCAGCTTCTAAATGCATCGCTGCTTTTTCACGATCATTAAATTTACCAGTTGCTTCAATAACGATATCTACACCCATTGTTGCCCAAGGTAATTTTAAAGGGTCACGTTCGCTAATAATTTGAACACGTTTACCATTTACAATTAAAGCATCGCCTGCTGGTTCAACTGTACCTTCGAAAGTTCCGTGATTTGTGTCATACTTAATCAAATGTGCTAACGTTTCAGCTGGATAGCTAGCGTTAATTGCAGCAATATTTAACCCCTCTTGCACGATCGCTTGGCGGAAAACCATACGTCCGATACGTCCGAAACCATTAATAGCAATTGATACTGTCATTTATAAAATCCTCCTGTGAGTTACATACTCAGATTAATTATATACTTTATGCGATTAGTATAACACAATTTTAAAAAAGATGAACATTATATACTCATAATATTAAAGTTCTTATTTTCTGAAAAATAAAATCGCCTAAATTAGTCCTTATTATGGTTTAAGCCCACAAAAAAATGCGCAGCAAAATGTTCTTGCTACGCATCGAATATTTAAAGATTCATAATTATAATACATCCCAATATGTCAGGATTTTTTTTAATTGGCTCTCTGTTTGTTCTAAATCTTCATTATTGTAAATAACTGCATGTGCGCCTTTTTCTTTGACTGACATAGGTAGTTGAGAATGCATACGAGCTAGTGCATCTTCCTTTGATAAATTGTTACGTTCCATTAAGCGACGTAGTTGTACCTCTTCACTAACCGATACCACTATAATACGCTCAACAAAATGCTGTAACTTACTTTCAAATAACAGCGGAATATCCATCACAACATCCTTGTGTCCAGCCTCTAAATAAGCATCACGCTGGCGAAGCATTTCCTTACGAATAGCGGGATGCATAATATCATTTAATATTTTGCGCTTTGCAGGTTCGTGGAAAATAATATCGCCAAGCTTGGCGCGATTTAAACTACCGTCTTCAAGTAATATGTCTTGTCCGAAATTTTCAGCTATTAACTTTAATGTCTCTGTTCCTGGTTCTACGACATCACGCGCTACAATATCCGCATCGACAATCGGTAAACCAAGTGCTGTCATCATTTTCGCTACTGTACTTTTTCCGCTCGCAATACTTCCTGTTAGTCCGATAATCATAGTTAAATCCCCTTTAATGTTGACAATTTGGGCAAAAGACTGATGTGCGCCCACCTATCGTCATTTGGCTCGTTGCCGTTCCACACACTGGACACATCTTCTTCCCATACATTTGCAGTCGATTCTGCATGCTTCCAGCCTCACCATTAATATTTCGGTAATCTGAAATCGTTGAGCCTCCCGCATCAATGCTTTGACGTAAGACAGCGACAATCGCTTCGAACAATGCACGTTTACGCTTTTCACTAATGCGGTTCATTGTACGAGCTGGATGAATTTTCTGAGCAAACAATGCCTCAGTTGCATAAATATTGCCACAGCCCGAAATAATTTGCCCATCCATAATTACTTCCTTAACTGCTTTTTTCTCATATTTCGGTTGCTTTGATTTCGCTATAAAATAATCACATGCTATTTCATCAAACGGCTCTGGAGCCATTTTTGTTAAAGGGGCATGATCCTCAATTTTTGTTAAGAAACGTAATTCACCAAAGCGACGAATGTCTGAGTATATTAAATAGCCACCATCTGCCATATGAAATGTTGCATGAATATGCTTTTGAAACTTCTCCTCATTGATTTCCTCTGGTGTATTTACCACAAACCAAGCACCTGTCATGCCTAAATGACTAACAAGGACATAAGGGACATCCTCTTTCATCAAATGAAAAAAGATATACTTTGCACGGCGTTCGATTTTTGTAATCGTCATTTGGGACAAAGACGTTTCAAATGCATCAGGCTCTGCTTGCTTCACGATACATTGCTTCCCCTGTCCAAAGGAAACACGGATTATTTCAGATAGTTGAACCTGATGAATGGTGCGGCCTTCAATCTTAGGTTTTAATGCCTGGACGACACCTTCAACCTCTGGTAATTCAGGCATTTTAACCCCTCCTTATTTTGCTTCGTACCAAGTTGCACCGTAGTTAAAGTCCACTTTTAACGGTACTGCAAGCTCAATTGCATTTTCCATAACCTCTGGAACTATTTTTTCAAGCAATGCAATCTCTTCCTTAGGTGCTTCAAAAATTAATTCATCATGCACTTGTAATAGAAGTTTTGACTGCATATTTTCTTTTTTCAAGCGAGCATCCATATCAATCATTGCTTTTTTAATAATATCAGCTGCACTTCCCTGAATAGGTGTATTCATTGCAGTACGCTCTGCAAAGCTTCGTAAATTGAAATTTGAGCTCGTGATATCAGATAAATATCGACGTCTATTTAAAATCGTAGTGACATAGCCATTAAACTTTGCTTCCTGCACGATATCATCCATATATTGTTTAACTCCTGGGAAGCTCTGAAAATATTTCTCGATAAATGTAGCTGCTTCTTTACGGGTAATATCTAGATTTTGCGATAGACCATAATCACTAATACCATAGACAATACCAAAGTTTACCGCTTTTGCAGCACGTCTCATATTACTATCAACATCATCTGCTGAGACATGGAAAACATCCATTGCTGTACGTGTATGAACATCCATACCTTTACGGAATGCATCCACTAGATTTTTATCTTCCGACATGTGAGCCAGTACTCGCAATTCGATCTGTGAATAGTCGGCAGAAAATAATATCCAATTTTCTTTCGAGGGGACAAACGCTTGACGAATTTTTCGTCCTTCTTCTAAACGAATCGGGATGTTTTGTAAATTCGGATCAGTTGAGCTTAGACGTCCTGTAGCCGTTAATGCTTGCTGGAAGCGGGTATGCACCTTCCCATCCTCTTCGTGAATTTCCTTAAGCAAGCCTTCAATATATGTTGATTGTAATTTTCCTAGCTGACGATACAAAAGTATATGCTCAATAATGGCATGCTCTGGCTTTAATTTCTCTAATACATCCGCTGCAGTGGAATAGCCTGTTTTTGTCTTTTTAATAACCGGAAGACCAAGTTTATCGAATAGGATCACACCTAATTGCTTTGGCGAATTAATATTAAAGATTTCTCCTGCCTCCGCATATATTTCTTGCTCAATAACTACTAGTTTGTCATTAAGCTCCTGTCCCATTTTCTCCAGTGTGGCACGATTAACCGTAATACCCTCACTTTCCATTTCGCCTAGAATAGAAGCAAGTGGAAGTTCTAAGTTTTTATATAAGTCAAATTGTTCGTTTTCCTTTAACAATGCCTCAAGCTTTGGCTGTAATGACCACACGGCAAAGGCTTTGCGACTAGCATGCTCAGCAAGTACATCAATGGCTGGTATAGCTCGTTTTGCCCCCTTACCATAAACAGTCTCATTTGCCTTCACATCTCGGTAGCCAAGATCCTTCGCAAGTGTTGCCACATCATCCCCACTTAGCCCAGGATTATTAATATAAGAAGCAAGCAATAAGTCAAACTCGACACCTGCTAAACGAATCCCCGCACGTTTAAACGCCGCCTGGGCTGCCTTTGAATCTGACATATACTTTATTTTTGTAGCATCTTCTAACCAGAGGCGAAGAACATCTGATTTAGCCACCATATCAAACGGTACGTAAATTGTTTTCGCTCCATCTGTTAGTGCCACACCTAGTTGCTGACATGTGTGATAATGCTCGTCCTCTAGCTCCAAATGCATCGCCATAACATCTTTTAACTGTTCTTGATTTACTTCATGCATAATATCAAAGTCAAATGGTGCCTGTTCTTCTTCTTGGACAGTAAAATCACTCTTTTCAAGCAATGATTTAAAGCCAAGCTCCCGCCAGACATTCATTAATTCTTCCTCATTCGGACCCTTATAAGCAAGATCAGTAAGTGTTACTCCTATTGGTGCATCTGTAAAAATAGTCGCAAGCTTTTTACTCATGAGCGCCTGCTGTTCATTGGCTACTAATTTTTCTTTCATTTTAGAAGCCTTCAACGTATCCATTGCCTCATAAAGCGACTCCACTGAACCATGCTCTTTCAACAATTTAACAGCCGTTTTCTCACCGACACCAGGTACACCTGGAATATTATCTGAAGCATCCCCCATTAAGCCTTTCATATCAATAATTTGTAGAGGGGTTAAGCCGTATTTTTCTTCGATATAAGCTGGTGTATTTTTTTCAATTTCAGTTATACCTTTTTTTGTAATGTAGACGGTTACCTGCTCAGTAGCGAGCTGTGTTAAATCACGATCTCCCGAAACGATAATGACATCCATATCCTGTGATGAAGCTTCTTTGGCAAGTGTCCCTATTATATCGTCCGCTTCGTACAGTTCTTGCTCATACTGCTTAATACCATAAGCATCAATGAGCTTTCGTAAATAAGGGAACTGCTCCGATAATTCTGGTGGTGTCTTTTGTCGCCCACCTTTATATTCCGTAAAGGTTTCATGACGGAATGTTGTTTTCCCAGCATCAAAAGCAACCAATATTTTAGTTGGCTGTTCTTCCTCTAATATTCTTTGTAGCATTGTTGTAAAGCCGTACACTGCATTTGTATGAATTCCACTATCATTCGTTAACAATGGCAACGCAAAAAACGCGCGATATGCTAAACTATTACCGTCCAATAATAGTAATTTTTCCTTTGTCATGATTTAACCTCCTGCGTTGTCGTCTTTTTAATTGTAAAACGAAAACGTATGTTTGAAAATGCCTCTTTCTTTTACTTTATCGGGAAAACGGTTATTTTACCAATCATAACGATGAAAATCGGAAAAATTTCTACATTTATATATTAGCTTCACGGCGCTGCACAAAAAAAGCCAATTGCTCATCACAATTGACTTCCCTCATCTTATTCATTGACTTCCTTTGCTTTTTCTTTACAGTAGAAAATCTCTTCGTATATAACTGTCAACATAAAAGCATTCATAAAGGCAAACACTAAAAATAACGGCATACCACCAAGCTGTGGTTGTGTAAGCTCTGTATTAAATACCATTACAGCACTAATTTGTGCTAAGAAGAAAATGAAGCCAACTCCAACTTGCCATATCGGGCGCTTGACCTTACGTTTTTCATACAAAAATACTTTTTTAAATATTTTTCGTACATCCTCAGCAATAACTAAACCTAATAAAAACACTATCACAAAAAAAACTGGTATATGATAAACACTTTTAGTTATCCATGCAAAATCAGATAGACGGAAGAAAAGTGTAAACAACGACGCAATACTACAGGCTATTCCTAAATCTTGGAGCCACTTGCTAATTTGCAATTTCACAACGATTACCCCCATTTATTAATTCTAAACATTATTATTCTATCAGATAATAGTAATCTTCGAAATACAAAATTATAAATTTCTATTATTTTCATAGAACAATATTATAAATTAACAAATTTTTATAACAATATAAATTAATATAGGATTAATAACACTATGGGTTGTAAGAAAACAAATTCCTAAAACTAAACATAATTGATTAACATAATGTTTCATAGAAAATGCAAAAAAGTCGTCTCAAATGAGTTCGAGACGACTTGATATACTAATTCCCATCAAGGATAACTGTATTACTTTTACTTTATATAACCGGATAATATTTTAGCATATGGTGAAGTGGCAGGCAAAATAATGACCGTATCTTCACCAACAGTTTTCTTATAGGATTCTAACGTACGATATAATGAATAGAATTCAGGATCTTGTGAGAATGACTTATTATAAATCTTCGCAGCCTCAGCTTCTCCCTCTGCTTGTATTAATGCAGCATCCTTTTTAGCTGTTGCCAGCATCTCTTGAACCTTTTTATCCGTTTGCGCTTCAATACGACGCTTCTCTGCATCACCTTCCGATAGATATTTTTGAGCGATTGATTCACGATCTGAAATCATATTCGTAAACACAGATTGCTCATTCTCTGTCGGCAAATCGATACGACGAATACGAACATCCACAACTTCTATTCCATAATTATCCTTTGCGAGCAATTCATTCACACGTTCGGTAACTTGGTCATTTATACTCCCACGAGAAGAATTTTCATCATTAATAATCTGAGTATATTCAATTCGGCCAAGCTCCGAACGAATAACCGAATAGATAAACTCTTCCATACGTGACTCCACTTTTTCAATAGTACCTGCATTTGAAATTAATAACTTTGGATCTGTAATGCGCCATACTGCATAATTATCAATGATAATTCGCTTTTTATCCTTAGTATTAATTTCTTCTTCTGAGATTTCATAAGTCATTTGATTTTTTGGTAATCTTGTTACATTTTGAATAAACGGAACTTTTATTTTCAAGCCAGGCTCACGCTCGAATTTCACTACTTCCCCAAACTGCCGAACAACAGCATACTCAGATTCTTTTACAATATAGATATTTGCAAATAATATAATAACAATGGCAAAAACAGCTGTTAAGGTTATCGCAAGAGAGATATATTTCTTAGGATTCATAGGACCTTTTTTCGACATTTTGATAACATTGTCCTCGTCGTTTCCCTCTTTTGGCGTCGACTTTTTGGATTTACCCCATAAAAAATTTAGGAATTTTTCAAGATCCTTATTTTTTTGATCCATTAGTTACCGCCTCCTTCTTTTTTCTGATCTTGTTTCTGCTCTTGCTTTTGTTCTACAGGTTGTAGAGCCTGGAGCGGTAAGTATTTCATTGTACTACCATCATCGTTCATAATATAAATTTGTGCTTTAGGTAAAACATTTTCAAGTGTTTCTAAGATTAAACGCTCTCGTGTAATTTGCTGATTACCTTTATATTGCTCATACATTTTATTAAAGACAGCCACATCCCCTTGAGCTTGCTCTATACGGGCTGTTTTTTCACCTTGAGCCTTAGAGATAATAGCATCTTTTTCACCTTCAGCCTCATTTGTACGCTGATTCTCGTATTTTTCCGCTTGATTGATTTTCGTATTTTTCATTTCACGCGCATCTGTAACTGCTGTAAATGCTGCACGTACTTCAGCATTTGGTAATTCAACATCCTGTAATTTCACACCCAAAATACTTATTCCAATATCATATTTTTCAATAAGAGAAACAAGTAATGTTCGTGTATTTGCTTCTATGTCTGCTTTTCCATCTGTTAACGCTGCATCAATTTTAGAGCTTCCGATTATTGATCGAATGGCACTCGATGTAGCGCTATGTAGAATTTCTTCTGGATTTTGTGCATTGAATAAGAATTTATTTGGTTCTGTGATCTTCCATTGAACAACAAGGTCTGTTAATACAATGTGTTCGTCCCCTGTTATCATTTTAGTTTCAGCATCATAAGCTTGCAGTTCTCCTGATTTATCTTGCTTATAACCAAACTGTAAACTAAACGTTTCCTTTGATAAAACCTCTACCGATTGAACTGGCCACGGCAATTTAAAGTGTAAACCTGGTTCAGTTATTGTATCATCGGCATGCCCGAATGTTATCACTACCGCTTGTTCCGATTCATCTACTGTGTACCACGATGTAAATACAGCGATAAGTGCAATAATGCCGAATATTCCAAGTCCCACCATCATTAGCGTCCTTTTCACACTCATGTTTGTTCCTCCCTTATGCTTAGTACTATTGTTTACGAGATATTTGATAAAAAGTTTCAAAATATTTTAATGAACAAATGTTTTAGGAAGTTTGACTTACCTGAATGAAAATAAAAAATCCTGCTACCTTTAAGGCAACAGGATATTGACAACTAAATGTTCAAATGCTGGAAAAAATGTTGTTGATAAAACAATACTAATTAATGCAGCTACTATCATAGCAAGACTTGAAAAAGTACCTTCTAGCTCACCAAACTCAAATGCTTTAGAGGTACCTGCTCCGTGTGCTCCCATTCCTAGCATTAAACCTCTAGAGGAAGGTCTATGAAAACGACATACTTTAATAACGAACGGTGCAAGCAAACTCCCTAAAATACCCGTTGTCATTACAAACACAGCAGTTAGGGTAGGAGAGCCTCCTATCATATTAGAAATATCCATCGCGATTGGTGTAGTAACTGAACGTGGTACTAAGCTATGAACTAGCTCATCATTTAAGCCAACTACTAAGGCAATCATAAATGACGATGTAATGGCAACGACTGATCCAACTGCTATACTTAGAAAGATTTCAAAAGCATGCTTTTTTAATAGGTTAAAATTTTTATAAATAGGTACCGCAAATGCAACTGTTGCTGGACCTAGTAAATTTGTTAATATATTTGCGCCTGCATTGTAGGATTTGTAGGTTGTTCCTGTTAGAAGCAAAATTAAAATAATCACTATAGGTGTAATCAGCATAGGCGTTAGCCATTCCTTCTGATACTTTTTATATAACATTTTACACAAATAGAAAATGGCAATAGTACCAAATAAACTTGCTACAGCTGTTAAAAAGTTCATGCAGCATCACCCTTCTTTCGCTGCTCTAACCATTGTGCTGTGAAACCTGTTGTAAACATGACAACAATCGCACTTACTACAATAACAAGCACAACCTTCACACCCTGCATACCAAATAGTGCATCATAATCCATAATTCCGATAGCAGACGGAATGAAAAATAGTAATAATTCACTTAATAATAATCCTGCGCCTAACTCAATCCATTCAAGCTTAATAATATGAAACTGCAAAAGTAAAAACAATAAGACTAGTCCAATTATGCTCCCTGGAATCGGCAAGTGAAGTAGCCGTGCAATACTATTCCCAACAAATAATAGTACATAAAGATAGCCGATTTGCACGATACTTTTGACGATTTTCATGGTCATCCTTCTCTCAATTTATTAACCTGGGTTAGAATCAATAAAACGCCTATCTAATAATGAAGAGTTAGGCGATTAACTGACCGTAAAAGCCCGATTTTATTGGTTCAACTAAACATTAAGATGGTTAATTGAACTTTATGCTCCTATACTTTACACCTATTTACGCTAAGTGTAAAACAGAAAAAGAATCTACCGCCAAAAAACTTTGGCAATAGATTCTACTTTGGCGATAACTAAGCCACACAATCGAATCTTCATATGTAAAGATTTCAAAAGGCAATTATCGTCTTATCAATTATATAGGGGGTTTCTAGTAACAAGTATAAACCCCAATTGTGAATCTTAAATTTTGCTATTGTAAAGAAATCGTTAATTTTTTGGAATCATGACAATCATTTTAGTACCGACGCCAACTTCACTTTCTACCTGAATGCGTCCATGATGCGCCTCTACTAAATGCTTTACAATAGCAAGCCCTAAGCCTGTACCTCCAGAATTCCTACTCCGTGCACGATCCACACGATAAAATCGTTCAAAGACACGAGCAATCTCATGTTTTTCGATTCCAATACCTTGATCCTCTATTTCGATAATGCCGTATTTTTCATTTTCTTTTAACCGAATCGCAACGGTTGTATTTTCTGGAGAATACGTAATCGCATTGGTAATTAAATTAGTAACAATCTGAATAATACGATTCGCATCGCCCATTACCTGAACATCACGTTCAATATCAACATGGAAGCTCATATTTTTCTCATCTAGACGAGGTCCTGTTAGCTCTGCTCCGCGTATAAGTACATCCTGCAAGCCCATCGGCATAATATTCACAGTAAATCCATGCTGTTCAATTTTCGATAACTCCAGTAAATCCTGAATAAGCATTTGAAGACGATTACTTTCTTTATGAATGATCTCTAAAAAAGATAGTAGCATTTTCTCGTCTTTATAGGCACCATCCAATAACGTTTCCGAAAAGCCTTTAATAGATGTAATGGGCGTGCGCAGTTCATGTGATACATTTGCAACAAAGTCCTTACGAATCTGCTCTAAACGTACAAGTTCCGTAATATCGTGCATAACAATAACAACGCCAAGCCAGCGACCATGATCTCCTATAACAGGCGCTCCATATACTTCCTTATTATATAGCTCCTGCTGTACTTCCATTTTAATTTGTTGTCGATAAGGCATTTCTGTTAGAAACACATGGTCGATAAATTGCTCAAGTGATTTAGGTAATCCTATTGTACGAAAGACCTTTCCTTGTACACCGTCAATTTGCATTCCAAAACGCTCTAGAAATACTCGATTCACAATGGATATATTCCCTTCGCGTCCAATCATCATAAGCGAACTTCCCATGTTTTCTATTAAGGTTTTCAATCTCTCCTCCTCTACCTCACGAACCGTTGTAATATCCTGTAAATTCCGCGCTAAAATATTGATAGAATGACTAAGAGGCATCATGCGTTGTTGTTCATTTTCATGGGCACGAGCGCGATAATTCCCTTTTGCTAGCTCAAGCGCCGTTTCCGTAACATTGTCAATTGGAGCGGTAAAATTTCGGATCATAGAGCGACTTACAACAGCAATTAAAATAATCGTTATTGTAAAAAGAATTGCAAGTACTACATAAAGTCGTGCACGAACATACGACAACAGAGAGTCCTGTGCCTCTAAATTTTGAGCTGCGTATAAAGCCTCCCTATCGTCTTTTGATAGCTCAATCTTTCGTTCGTCTAGTACTTGATTGATCGATTCTTGCATCTGCGAACTCGCCTGTTCATTGTACTGATCTATATAAACAGGAAAAAGCTGACCTATAACAATCATTAGGACAGCTAATATTGTTCCGAGTAATAGCATGAATGTCAAGAATAAGCGGTTACTCATTGATTTCATGTTGTCTTCGGCTCCTCAAATTTATAGCCAAGGCCACGAATGGTTTTGATAAACGTCGGCTTACGACTATTTTCCTCGATTTTATCGCGGAGGTGGCTAATGTGTACGTCTACAATTCGAGTATCGCCAGCAAAATCATATTTCCATACAGCACTTAATAACTGGTCACGTGTTAAAACACGGTTTTTATTTTCAAGTAAGTAAATGAGTAATTCAAATTCCTTCGGTGTAAATTCCAATACCTCATCTTGTAAAAATACTTCAAAACGCTCAGGAAATACACGCAATTGACCAAATTCATACATTTTCTCTCGAGATTGATCCTTATCTTCTGCTACAACATTTTGTGTAAAACGTCTTAAAACTGCCTTCACACGTGCCAACACTTCACGGGGACTAAAAGGCTTCGTCATATAATCGTCTGCCCCTAGCTCCAGACCCAGTACCTTATCAAACTCGTCATCCTTTGCTGTTAACATAATAACAGGTGTATTCATACGTTGTTGGCGGATTTGTTTACATACCTCCATACCATCAAGCCTTGGAAGCATCAAATCCAATAAAATTAAATCTGGCTGTAAGTCAATGGCCTTATCTAGCCCCTCTTGACCATCTGCAGCTGTTTCTACAATATAACCAGCCTGTTCTAAATTATATTTCAATAATGTCGCAATAGAAAATTCATCTTCTACTACTAAAATTGTTTTTGTCATATATAATGCCTCCGTTAGTGATTTGAAACCCCCATTTCAAATCTCAAGACGTCTATAATGCAAGTGGTGGTGTCACCAGCAAGGTACCTTCAATCACTAGCTCTTTTTGCTCATTATATGAAAGCACAGATACAGTAATTGTATTTTGTAATTTATTTATTTCTGTTACTTCTAATAGCGTATCAAATAATTCATAATGATAGAGAGGTCCTAAATATTTTAAATGTTGCTCAATAATTCGAGCTCCTGGTCCAGGGATATATTTTGAGACAGCTGATGTTATAATGCCGTTTAACATAATCGTTGGTACGATTGGCTTTTGGAAAGGCGTTTTCACAGCATAATCATGTTGAATATAAAGCGGATTACTATCATTCGTAAGCCCTAAATAAAGCAGTAAATCCTTATCCTCTATCTTTTCAGTAATATGAATCTTCTCGCCAACTGTAATTTCATCAATAGTGAGACCAAGCTTACTGTTTTTTTGAAGCAAAGATACGCCAACCCCTTTTCTATCATACTACCTTCATAGTATCAATTTTACTCTAAAAGTACAACGAAAAGCAGAATAACCATTTTATCTTCATTTAGCATTTTTCTATTTGTAACCAATAGCCAAGCGACAGCTCGCTTTATCCATACTTTATGACACCTTATTTTAATTGAAGCAATTGATTTTTAACAACGAAAAAACGAGTAGGAATGAATCCTACTCGTTTTCATAAACTTTTATTAAGCTAAAACTTTCATCACATTGCGGACTGCTTCTGCCGATTTATCTAAAGCCGCTTTTTCATTGTCTGTTAATTCAAGCTCGAAGATTTTTTCGATACCATTTGCACCAAGTAACGTTGGAACACCTAGATATAAATCATTGTAGCCATATTCGCCTTCTAAGTATGCAATTGACGGAAGAATGCGTTTTTGGTCTTTAATGATAGCTTCCGCCATTTCAATAAGTGCCGCAGATGGAGCATAGTATGCAGAACCATTACCAAGGAGGTTAACGATTTCAGCACCACCGTTACGTGTACGGTCAACTATCTCTTCAAGACGTTCAGCAGGGATTAATGATTCTAATGGAATACCACCAGCAAATGAATAACGAGTAAGCGGCACCATTGTATCACCATGACCACCTAAAACAAAACCTGTGATGTCTTTTACTGAGATATTAAGCTCTTCAGCAACAAACGCACAGAAACGAGCAGTATCAAGTACACCTGATTGACCTATTACGCGATTTTTAGGAAAACCTGTTTCTTTGTATACAGTATAAGTCATCGCATCCACTGGGTTTGTAAGGACGAGAATTGTTGCGTTTGGCGAATACTTAGCAATTTCTTTAGAAACACCTTTCATAACACCTTGGTTAATCTGAACAAGATCGTCACGGCTCATACCAGGTTTACGAGCAACACCAGCAGTAATGATTACAACGTCAGAATCTGCCGTATCTGCGTAGTTAGAAGTACCTTTAACATAGGAATCAAAACCTTGTACTGGCGCAGCTTCCCACATATCTAAAGCTTTACCTTTTGTTGGGTTTTCAGCTTGTGGGATGTCCACTAACACTACATCACCAAGTTCTTTTTGAGCTGCTAAAAATGCTGCAGTAGCGCCAGTAAAACCGCCACCGATTACTGAGATTTTTTTACGTTTCAGAGACATTTGAATACGCTCCTTTAAAATTGGGTTATATATTTTAAAAGAGGGAGGAGAATAAATCTCACTCCCTCGATTAAACAAGTTCATCGTAAATACTTTATTAAACTAAAGTCAATATAAATTTACATGTACCCTAACTATATCGGCAGAATATGCATCCGCTTAAGATTAATTTCTATTTTAGAATAGAAAATTATAGGTTTTTGATTAGTTCATTCGCGAACTCTGAACATTTCACTTCTGTAGCGCCGTCCATTAAACGAGCGAAGTCGTAAGTTACAACTTTAGAAGAAATTGTGTTCTCTACAGATTTAGTAATCATGTCAGCTGCTTCTTGCCATCCTAAGTGTTCAAGCATTAATACACCTGAAAGTAATACTGAAGATGGGTTTACTTTATCTAAACCAGCATATTTTGGAGCTGTACCGTGAGTAGCTTCGAAGATCGCATGTCCAGTTACATAGTTAATGTTTGCGCCTGGAGCGATACCGATACCACCAACTTGTGCAGCTAATGCGTCAGAAATATAGTCACCGTTTAAGTTCATTGTAGCTACTACATCGAACTCAGTTGGACGAGTTAAGATTTGTTGTAAGAAGATATCAGCGATAGAATCTTTAACTAAGATTTTACCAGCTGCTAAAGCGTCAGCTTGTGCTTTGTTTGCTGCTTCTTCACCTTGTTCAGCTTTGATAGCATCATATTGGTTCCAAGTGAAAGTTTTATCAGCAAATTCTTTTTCAGCTAATTCATAACCCCATTTTTTGAATCCACCTTCAGTGAATTTCATGATGTTACCTTTGTGTACTAAAGTAACAGATGGACGATTATGTTTAATCGCGTATTCGATAGCAGAACGTACTAAACGCTCAGTACCTTCTTTAGATACAGGTTTTACACCGATACCAGAAGTTTCTGGGAAGCGGATTTGGTTAACACCAAATTCAGTTTGTAAGAAGTTGATGATTTTTTGAGCTTGTTCAGAACCAGATTCGAATTCGATACCAGCGTAGATATCTTCTGTGTTTTCGCGGAAGATAACCATATCAACGTCTTCTGGGCGTTTAACTGGAGAAGGTACTCCATCAAAGTGACGTACTGGACGTAAGCACACATATAGGTCAAGCTGTTGACGTAATGCTACGTTTAGAGAGCGGATACCACCACCGATTGGAGTAGTAAGAGGACCTTTAATTGCGATTAGGTATTCGTTAATTTTGTCTAAAGTTTCTTGTGGTAACCATTCACCAGTTTGGTTGAATGCTTTTTCACCAGCTAAAACTTCTAACCATTCGATTTTCTTTTCACCGTTGTAAGCTTTTTCTACTGCTGCATCGATTACACGTGATGCTGCATCCCAAATATCTGGACCAATTCCATCACCTTCGATGAATGGAATCACTGGATTGTTTGGTACATTAAGTACGCCATTTTCAACTACAATTTTGTTTGACATTGCTGTTGCCTCCTAAATTCATAATCATAGGACTGTGTTATCAGTAACACAGTCCCAAATATTCTAGCATATTTTCCGAATTAGCGCTCGCTGATTGGAACATATTTTTGCATGCCTGGTCCAACATACTCTGCACGTGGACGGATTAGGCGGTTATTAGCATATTGCTCTAGAATATGAGCTACCCAACCAGAAGTACGTGATACTGCGAAAATTGGTGTGAATAGGTCATGATCAATACCTAAAGAATCATACACTGACGCAGAGAAGAAGTCTACGTTTGCAGGTAATTTCTTTTGCTCTACGATCATGTCATGGATTTTAACTGACATTTCATATAACTCTGGTTTACCAGTTAGCTCAGTTAATTTTTGTGACATTACACGTAAGTGTGGTGCACGTGGGTCGCCTTTGCGGTATACGCGGTGACCAAAGCCCATGATTTTTTCTTTGTTGTCTAATTTATTTTGAATGTAAGATTCAACATTATCAAGTGAGCCAATTTCAGTTAACATTTTCATAACTTGCTCATTCGCACCACCATGAAGTGGTCCTTTTAATGCACCAATAGCTGCAGTAACACCAGAATAAACATCTGATAATGTAGCTACACATACACGAGCTGTGAATGTAGATGCATTTAATTCGTGGTCAGCATGTAATACTAATGCTTTGTCGAATGCTTCAACTTCGATTGCTGCTGGTTCTTCACCTTTAAGCATGTATAAGAAGTTTGCTGCATATCCTAATTCTGGTTTTGGTGCAACTGGCTCTAAACCTTTACGAACACGTGCAAATGCAGTAACTACTGTAGCAATTTTAGCTTGTAAACGGATAGCTTTACGATAGTTAGCTTCTGTATCCATAACATCCGCTTCTTCATCGAATACACCTAGTAAAGATACTGCAGTACGTAGTGCAGCCATTGGATGTACAGTTGAAAGTGGGTATGTTTTGAATTGGTCTACAATTGCTTGTGGAATAGACATGTTGTCTGCTAATTGTTGTTTTAATTCAGCTAGCTCGTCCTCTTTTGGTAAACGAGTATGCCATAGTAAATAAATTACCTCTTCAAATGACGCGTTCTCTGCTAAATCATCAATGTTGTAACCAACATATGTAAGTGTGTCATCGATAATTGAACTGATTTTAGATTCCGCTGCTACGATACCTTCTAAACCTTTAGTTGCTGACATAAATTATCGCTCCCTCATATTTATATTTTTTGATGTGTAAATGCATTTTATAGGTCGCATTTACGTTTTTTGCTCATATGAACCATTAATTAAATCGCTTACATTGCTATTATAATCATTTTTGACAGCTTTGTGAATGAAAATCCTCCGAATAAAGAAAAAGGTGCATGAGCGATTATATACACGCTTTAAAGAGATAGTTTTGTATATTTTGACATTATTTTATCGTTTGAAATGGGGTGAATTTGTAAAAATGAGGAATATCAAATATTTTTCATACGAAAGAACTATAAATGTTTTGCTTTTTATATTCTACTTGGTAATACTATGGTTCGTACTACCTGTATCTCTTGCGATTTTTTTATCTTTTTCTACGTTTCCTATCATAAAATTTTTACATTCTTATTGTAGGATTGCCTATTGGCTTGCGGCAATTATTGTGGAAGTACTCATACTAACTTGCATTTTTCTTCTCATTATCATATCTATTAACAGTATTATTCATGTCTTCCCTGAGATAAGAGATACTCTACAAAATTTCCCACTTTTTAATGAGTATGAATCGATGTTCATACATGTTTTAAAGGAGAAATCACTGTCTATTTTCGATTCGATTTTAGTATATATAGCCAATATCTTCCAATTATTAATGAAGCATGTAATTGAAGTATTTATATTCCTTGTTGCATACTATTTTGCCCTATTGGAAACTCGCAAATCCCGTTATTGGTTTTTTCAATATGTGCCAAAAAAATTCCGCAATGAGTGGCAGTCACACTTTTCTAAAATCATGCAACTTTTTCATTACTTTTTATTCGTGGAGTTTCAGCTATTTACTATCACATTGCTCATTCTTTGTTTTGGATTTTCGATCCTCCAATTTGAACAAGCTATCATTAAAGCATTTATAGTAGCCTTCGCAGACGTACTTCCATTCTTTGGCATCGGGGTTTTTCTTGTACCAATGAGCATTTATTTTTACTTAAAAGGCAATACCTTTTTATGCGTGGCTATTCTACTATTGTATTTATTCGTTCAATTAACAAGGCAGCTAGCTGAATCCATGCTTTGGTCAAATACGCTACAATTACGTACTTTCCACACCTTTTTCATCAGTGCTGCCTCTATTTTATTATTTGGTTTTTACGGCATTTTACTTAGCCCCATCTTTTTATTTTTAGCAGTTAAGCTAAAGGAAAATGCTATTTTTGAACGATGATAAACTGACCTTTTTTCATTTTTTTACGCATCCAATAATAAAAGAGTGGTTGGAACATTTTGCGAGAAAAAGGCATGAGTAGTAGGAAACCAATTAAATCCGTTATAAAACCTGGTAATGCTAGAAGGACACCACCGCTAAAGATTAATACTGTATCAATTAAAGCTGGCCCAGGAGCTTCACCAGGTGCTATCGTATTTTTTACCTTTTGTACAGAATTCATACCTTTATTTTTCACTATATAAATACCTATTATTGTCGTTACAACAATGAGTAATAATGTATTGAACACACCAATATATTGACCAATTACTATTAATAACGCCAATTCGGCTAATGTGTAGACAATGAAACCAAGAAAAATTTTTCTCATATTTTTCTCCTTTCTATCTAAAAAAGCTATACCTTTTATACGTTATTATAGCCCAATTAGTTTCATTTAAAAAACTATGAGCCCCCCTTATAAGAGAACAAGGCAATTCTTATTAGTAGGAATAGTAATATTTCATGTTAGGAGACGATTTGTCTTGGCGAAATAGAAATTCTTATTTACTTCATCTTTTTATGTAAACAAATTATTATTAGAAAAGCTCTAGTACACTAGTTGCACTAGAGCTTTTTGTTATGAAATCGGAGGCCATAACTTCTTTCAGCGGCAACCCGACTGAAAGAAGTTAAAGAACGCTGGCATGTCCTTTGTAAATAACTCCTGTTTCAGCATCCATTGTAATTTCTTGACCATGGCGAATCAATGTAGTAGCTTCTTTTACGCCAACGATTACTGGAATACCAAGGCTCAGTCCCACTACTGCTGCATGACTTGTCAGCCCGCCTTCCTCTGTAATCAGACCAATACAGTTTTCAAGCGCTGGCATCATATCACGATCCGAACCAACCGTTACTAAAATGCTTCCATCTGTATCATACGCTAGTGCCTCTGCTGCATTTTTTGCTACAACCGTTTTTCCTACAACTGAAGCTTTACCGATACCTTGACCACGAGCTAGTAAATCTCCAATGATGTGTACTTTCATCAAATTAGTAGTACCTGCTTCACCCACTGGTACGCCGGCTGTAATGACAACAGCATCACCGTGTGTAACAAAGCCATGCTTCAAGCTTTCATCAACTGCTAGTTCTAATATTTCATCTGTTGTTGTAACGCGTTGGCAAACAACTGGGCATACACCCCAAACTAGCGTTAATGTGTTAGCTGTCGTGGCAGAGCCTGTCACAGCGATAATCGGTACACCTGGGCGATATTTAGCAATCATTCTAGCTGTGTTACCACTTTCAGTTGGTGCTAGTACCGCTTTAACTCCTAAGTTAATAGACGTGTACGCTACTGCCTGAGAGATTGCCTCAGTCATATTTGCTTCTTTTTCACGACTACGCGTAGAGACGATAGCCTTATAATCTAATGAGTTTTCAGTACGTTGTGCGATTTTGTTCATTGTTTGTACGGATTCTACTGGATAAAGTCCCGCTGCAGTTTCTCCAGATAGCATAATCGCATCTGTACCATCGATAATCGCATTTGCTACGTCACTTGCCTCTGCTCGTGTTGGGCGAGGGTTACGTTGCATCGAGTCTAACATTTGTGTAGCAGTAATAACTGGTTTACCCACTTGATTGCATTTTAAAATTAATTTCTTTTGTACTAATGGAACTTCTTCTGCCGGGATTTCTACACCGAGGTCACCACGCGCAACCATTAATCCATCTGAAACTAAGATGATTTCATCGATATTATCGACGCCCTCTTGGTTCTCGATTTTCGGGATAATTTGAATATGGCTACCACCATTTTGTTCAAGTAATTCTCGAATTTCTAGAACATCCTTTGCTCGACGAACAAATGAAGCTGCAATAAAATCAACACCTTGCTTAATACCGAATAGAATATCCTGTGCATCTTTTTCTGTAATTCCAGGAAGCTGTACAGAAACGCCCGGTACGTTAACACCCTTTTTATTTTTTAAGACACCTGCATTTTCAACAATCGTATGAATAAGACCTTTTTCCAAATCTGTAGCTAATACACGTAATTCAATGAGTCCATCATCTAGCAAAATGATTGAGTTTTGCTCAACATCCTCGATTAAGCGATCATATGTGACAGAGAAGCTTGTCTCTGTCCCTTCAACTTCAGTCATTGAAATATCAATCACTTGTCCAGCTACTAAATGCAATTCCCCGTTTTTCATATTATGTGTTCGAATTTCAGGGCCTTTTGTGTCGAGCAAAATGCCCACTGGTTTACCTATTTTCTGTGCTACCTCACGAATTAAATTAATACGAACTTCATGCTCCTCATGAGAACCATGTGAAAAATTTAAGCGGGCAACATTCATACCTGCTTCAATTAGTTTTTCTAAAGTTTCTGGTGACTCACTTGCTGGACCAATTGTACATACGATTTTTGTTTTTCTCATTCTCTGCCCACTCCGTTTTTTGCTAAATTATATTGATAGTTCTTTCATTAATGTATATAAGCTTACATCTGCCTCATGATTTTTTATGAAAGCCTCAGGCATATCATAATTAATAACTTGGTGATTGCGGATACCTACAGCTCTGCCAAACTTTCCTTCCATTAGTAATTCAACTGCATGCGCTCCAAATTGGCTTGCCAAAACACGATCACGTGCAGTAGGTGAACCACCACGCTGAATATGGCCAAGAACAGAAACACGCGTCTCTTTTCCTGTTTTTTCTTTTAATAGTTTTGCTAAATCACTACCGGACATGACACCTTCAGCGACAATAATGATGCTATGCTTTTTACCACGAGCTGCACCGCGATCTAAGCGTGCTACAATGTCATCTAAATTAAAATCTTCTTCTGGAATTAAAACTGTTTCAGCACCAGCAGCAAGACCTGCCCATAAAGCAATATCACCTGCGTCTCTTCCCATTACCTCAACAATAAAGGAATTTTCATGGGAAGTAGCTGTGTCACGAATTTTATCAATCGATTCCACAACTGTATTAAGTGCGGTATCAAAACCAATTGTATATTCAGTTCCTGGAACATCATTATCAATTGTTCCTGGCACTCCAACAACAGGGAAGCCTTTTTTCACTAAATCCATAGCGCCACGGTAAGAACCATCACCGCCAATAACGACTAGACCTTCAATTCCAGCAGCTCGCATATTGTCAATGCCTTGTTGTTGAACAGCATCTTCTTTAAATTCAGGACATCTGGCTGAATTCAAATTTGTACCACCTCGCTGAATAATGCCACCTACTGAACCTAAATCAAGATTCTCCATGTAGCCTTTTATTAAGCCTTCATAGCCATGCTTTATTCCTACAACATCGATTCCATGATATGCTGCCTTACGAACGACTGCACGAATAGCTGCATTCATGCCCGGAGCATCTCCACCACTTGTTAATACGGCAATTTTTTTCATTGTCGAACCTCCTGCAGTTACTATTATTATTCACATTAACATGAAAAAACAAACTATGTAAGGTCTCTGAGACTACAAAAACATAACTTTTACATAAAAAATAAAAAGAATGCGCTTTCACACACTCTTTCCATTAAAAAACATCCGAAATCTAACATTTCTTCAAGGAGTCTGACATTATTTTTTGCGCTATTTATTCTTCCCTTTTTAGGCTTTTTATCAATTTAAAACACAATTTTCATCTATTTACGAGCAAATTTACATATCTGATAACTAAACTGAATTTAAGATTCTGTATATTGTCCGATGTTTTTAAATTTCTCATAACGATCATCAATCAATTGTTCACCATTTAAAGAATTCAATGCTTTTAGTGTGTCGCTTATACATTCTTTTATATAAATTGCCTGCTTCGCTACATTGCGATGTGCACCACCTGTAATCTCAGGGATAATGCCATCAATGACACCTAGCTCTTTTAGGTCAGGTGCTGTTATACGCATTGCTTCAGCAGCTTGCTTCGCTAGGCTACCATCACGCCATAAAATCGATGCAGCACCTTCTGGAGAAATTACTGAATACGTTGAGTTCTCTAACATAAAGACACGATTCGCGACGCCTAACGCAAGTGCACCACCACTTCCACCTTCCCCAATTACGATGCTAATAACTGGTACTGTTAAACCCGCCATTTCAACGAGATTTCGAGCAATTGCTTCACTTTGTCCGCGTTCCTCTGCTGCTTTCCCTGGATACGCCCCTTTTGTATCAATAAAACAAATAATAGGGCGCTTAAATTTCTCTGCCTGTTTCATTAATCGTAATGCCTTACGATATCCCTCTGGGTGTGGCATACCAAAATTGCGACGAATGTTTTCCTTTGTGGATTTTCCACGTTGGTGTCCAATAATTGTGATTGGTTGCCCCTCAAAGAGAGCAATCCCCCCAAGAATAGCTGCATCATCACCGAATGAGCGATCTCCATGTAACTCTATAAAATTTTCACACATTGCTTCTATATATTGTAATGTTGTTGGTCGTTCTGGATGTCTAGCAACCTGTACACGATCCCACGGCTTCATATTGGCATATATAGATTGTTCTAACTGTGTTAAGCGTGTTTCAAGCTTTTCGATTTCGCCTGACATATCTACATCTGCTTCGGAAGCAATCGTTTTTAATTCATCAATTTTTTCACGTAATTGTACTACTGGTTCTTCAAAAGCTAAAGTTTTAGACATGTTGCACGCCGCCTTTCGTATGCATTTTTACAAGCACTGCTACTTGTTTTCGTAAATCTTTTCTATGGAAGATTGCATCAAGCTGACCATGCTCTAGTAAAAACTCTGCCGTTTGGAAATCACTTGGTAACTTTTCTCTTACCGTTTCTTCAATTACACGACGACCAGCAAAACCAATCAATGCTTGTGGTTCAGCAATATTAATATCCCCCACAGAGGCAAAGCTTGCAGAAACCCCACCAGTTGTTGGATGCGTCAAAATAGAAATAAACAATAAACCTTGGTCACTATGACGTTTTAAGGCCACACTCGTCTTCGCCATTTGCATTAATGACAGAACGCCTTCTTGCATTCGTGCCCCACCACTTGCAGTAAAAATAATAAATGGCAGACGTAATTCTGTTGCTTTTTCAACTGCTCGTGTAATTTTTTCTCCTACAACTGAGCCCATTGAGCCCATACGGAAATGAGAATCCATAATTGCTACTACAATTTCTTCTCCGTCTAGTGTACCTAAGCCTGTTAGTACAGCTTCGTTTAATCCCGTTTTTTGTTGATCGGCTGAAATTTTTTCAACATATGCAGGGAAATTAAGTGGATTACTTGTTTGTAAATGATCATCCATTGAAACAAATGAACCTTCATCTAAGAAATATGCTACGCGCTCCTGTGCAGTCATTTTGAAGTGATGACTACATTTTGTACATACTTTATGATTTTTTTCTAATTCCTTGGTTAACTGAATATGACGACATTCTGGACATTTTGTCATCAGTCCTTCTGGAAATGCCTTTTCTTGACCTTCCTCTTTCTTTTTTCGATTTCCACTAAATAAGCTGCGAATAGCCATGTTCGACTCCCCCTTTGTTGTCTAAATGCTTTGTACAATTTTCATCCACTGTTCATAAGCCTTTAATGCTTCTTTTTCATAGCCAAGCTGCATCGATTTCAACATAGTTTGAATGATTAATTTTTCATCTTCAGTTGAGTCTCGATTTAAACGGTCACCATCATAGGCCGCTAATTGAAACCAGATTTTCAGCGAAAGACGATTTCCTGACGTAATAATTATCTCTCGTAAAACACCCTGACAATTAACCGACCCCTCTATCTCTAGTTTTACAAAAAAGCTGTCCCACACTGGTAGTGTTCGCAGAATCTCTGTACAACTTATTACGCGAATGGCTTCCTTTTCATGAATTTCTCGCGTTAATTCGACGTCTTTTTTTGATTTTTCATCTTCTAATATAAACATCGACAGTATTTCTACGAGCTGATGCTTATGTGTGGAAGCCAGAAAAGTACCTCCTCCATGTCTCGTTTCAATAAGCCCTAACAATTCTAAGCTACGCAATGCCTCTCTCACAGAGGATCGCCCAACACCTAGACGCTCTGAAAGTACTCGTTCTGAAGGTAATTTTTCCCCAGCTTGTATTTTTTCCATTTGAATAAGTTGACGTAATTGTTGGACGATTTCTAAAAACACTTTCTTTTGTTCGGTTTTTTTATCCATACGATCAACTCTCCTTACTATCAATTTCATACTGTCGCTAACTAAGTTCATCTATTTCAGTAGGTTTTGGATAACCACCGAAAAGGAACTATATCCACATTCATTACATGACCTTCATTCAGCGGAAGTCTTCTACTGAGTGAAGTTAAAAGTGGTCTGGCCACTTTTTAACGTTGACTCTAGCTTACAAAATAACTGTTAAAAAGTAAAGAAAAAACTGCATAAAAAATCTATGCAGTTTCTAAAATCTTCTTTAGTTTCATATTTTTTTCGTCGTTTGCGCATGTTTTGCTTTCACCTGAGGCTTACCAAAACGCCTTTCTAGCGTGCCCTCAATATAAAGCAATTCATCTTCCAGTAATATCTCTTGCACAAGTTGAAAAACCTGCGGGAATAAGGTTACAGATACCATTCCAAATTCATCTTGAAGCTGAACAAAGGCCATTTGTTCACCTTTTTTAGTCCGGATTTTTTTCACTTCTTCTATCATACCAATCATTTTCACATACGTTCCCTCTCGTATGTGTTTTATCTCTCGACATGTCACGTTGACATCCTTCCAGAAAGTTCTTTCCCCTGTGACTGGATGGGCTGATATATAAAAACCAAGATATTCCTTCTCACGTAGTAATATTTCCTTTTGCGACAGCGCTTCCGCTTCCATATACTTTGGCTTACCAAAACTAAAAGCTGTAGCCGATGCAATATCAATATCCTCGGTTGGCCTTAGCAATTCTGCATGCTTTAGAGCTGCCTCTAATGTTGCTATTAGCACAGCACGATCTTTACCTAAATAATCGAGAGCCCCAGCGGAAATTAAAGACTCTATAATTTTCGGCTTAAAATGCTGTGCACTTAAGGCAACTGCCAGGTCAAATAAATTATCAAATGCTTCTCCATTCGATTGGCGTAAAGCCATTACAACCTCGATAAAAGTATGAGGGACACCCTTAATTCCCGATAGGCTATAGCGTATTCCGTCTTTTTCAACAGTGAAAAATTTTGTACTATGTTTTAATGATGGTGGATAAAACGTAATCCCCTTTTCTTTCGCCTCACTCACAAGTTGCTGAATTTTTTCCACATTTCCTGTGGCATTTGATAATAATGCTGCGTAAAAACTTTGCGGGAAATTTGCCTTTAAATAGGCCATTTGATAAGAAATCACGCTATATGCCACAGCATGGCTCTTAGGGAAACCATAGTCTGCAAAGCGCACAATTAATGCATACACTTCTTCCGCCACATGAATATCAAAGCCTTGCTTCATTGCTCCATTTACAAATGCAGCACGTTGCTCCTCTAGTATTTGTCGATTTTTCTTACTTACCGCACGACGTAGTAAATCCGCTTGTCCCATTGAAAAGCCAGCCATCACAGAGGCAATTTTCATTATCTGTTCTTGATAAACTATGACACCAAATGTTTCACGTAAAATTGGCTCTAGTACTGGATGGGCCATAGCAACCGGTTCCTTTCCAGCTTTCCGTCTTGCATAAACAGGAATAAATTCCATCGGACCTGGACGATACAGGGCATTTACTGCCACAATATCTAAAAAATGAGTCGGACGAATATCTATTAAAGCTTGCTTCATTCCTTCAGATTCTAATTGGAAAATACCTAACGTATCACCTGCCTGAAGAAGCTGAAATGTCTTATCATCTTGCAATGGAATAAGCTCAAACTCTATCCAAGGGCCACCTGCCTTATAAATTGACCATCGTACCTGCTCTAAAATTGTTAGGTTGCGTAAACCTAAAAAGTCCATTTTAACAAGTCCACAAGCCTCTACATCTCCCATTGGCCATTGTGTACAATATATTCCATCATGCCCCTCTTCAATCGGTATCGTATTGACTAAAGGTGATGGTGCCAGGACAATCCCAGCCGCATGGGTAGAAGAATTCCTTGGCAACCCTTCTAGTTTTAAAGCCACCTCTAACCAGCGACGATGCTTCTCATCCTCCGCTAGCCAACCTTGTAAGCCTTGTGAATCAGCTACTGCTCTTTGCAATGTTATCCCAGGTTTATTGGGGATCATTTTTGAGATTTTTTCCAATGTTTCAGCATCAAAACCAAAAACACGGGCAACATCTCTAGCAACCGCCTTTGCGGATAATGTGCCAAACGTAATAATTTGTGCCACATTTGATCTTCCGTATTTTTGAGTTACATAGTGAATGACCTTTTGTCTTTTACTGTCCACAAAATCTATATCAATATCTGGCAAAGTAACACGTTCAGGATTTAAAAATCGTTCAAATAGTAAACCATAAGCTAATGGATCTACTTGCGTAATAAATAGACTATATGCAACAAGAGAACTCGCTGATGAACCACGACCAGGGCCAGTTAAAATACGGTTCTCTTTAGCAAAACGCATAAAATCTGCAACAATTAAAAAATAATCAGCAAAGCCCATTGAACATATAATTTCAAGCTCGTATTGAAGTCGATCCCGGTAATCATGTGGGATTTCAATTTGTTTGAAACGCTCTGCTAATCCTGCAAATGCCTCTTTTACAAGCAAGTTCTCAGCTGTCTCACCTGAAGGTACAGGAAATTTAGGCATTTGCACATGCATTTCAGGAATTTCTGCTGTACAGCTAGCAAGCATAGCAAAGCTAGCTTCAAGCCATTCGGGACGGTCAACAAACCAATTTCGCCATTCTTCCTGAGTTGGCGCAAAATAGCCTTGCAAACGCGCTGTTAGCATTTTATCCGTGAGTTTTCCACCTGTATCAATTGCCCTTGCAACTTCAAAGGAAAAGTGATCCTCCGGACGTAAAAAGTAACAACTCTGTGAGGCAACCAATGTTATGTCTTCAGCTTCACACCATGCTACGTATGATTTTTCATTTTCGACTATCATTCCGGCTGGTCTTGCTATGCCCATAAATAAACGCTTACCAAACACCTCGTTTAGAGCGTTTGCTACCTCAGACCAATTTTCAATTTCTGCCAGATCATCTGAAGACAGTAATGCCACACAGCCTGCCGCATATCCTTCTAGCCATTTCCACGGCAGTACATCATCTTCTCTAATCGAAATAGCACTACTAATCTTTAAAAGATGTTGGTAGCCTTCTTGTGTCTGAGCATACAGTACAAGTGGAATCTTTCTCTCCTGCCACTGCACGAATATCGAAAGCCCTAAAACTGCATGAATTCTTGCCTGCTGCAATGCTTTACAAAAAGGCAAAAGCCCGTACAATTTCGAATTGACGATTGCACAGGCCTGTGTATTTTGTTCTTGTAAAAAAGGGATCAATTGTTCAAGCCGAATCGTGCTTTTCAATAAATCCGCGCTCGTATGCATTTTCGTATATACTTGTGTCAAATGAATCCCTTCCTTTCTAATAATCAATTATGCCTCGGCATAATTGCGTCCGGAGTCGGCTTTGTGCTTGCACAAAGCACTCCTTTCCGATTCCGTGACATCCGCCGGAGGCTTTAACTCCTTTTAGCAGATGTTTGGACATCCGCTGAAAAGTGACTTAAACTCACATTCATCTCACCACCTATAGAGGGAAGAGACTTCTGCTGAAAGAAGTTAAAGAATGTATCAACAATAGCGCGTTCGCCTCATGTTTCTTCAGAATTGCTTTCCCTATCTGTAAATGTTGACGAACGCTTTCATACATTTTCTTATTGATACGCCTGACATATTTCCTGTAAACGGTTTATGACACGATCTGCTTCTTCCCAGGAATGTGCCGTTGCACCAGAAGCGAGCGGATGGCCCCCACCATTAAATTCCTTTGCTAAAGTATTAATAATAGGGCCTTTTGAGCGTAAACGTACACGTATCTGATCGCCCTCTTCAATGAAGACTACCCATGCGCAAATCCCCTTCACACTACCTAGACAGCCTACTAGTAGGGAAGCCTCTGATGGTACAGCATTGTGTCGTTCCAGCAATTCTTTTGTCAGTTTAATATGTGCTGCTCCATGTTCATCCATTTTGAAATTTTGATAAATATAGCCCTGTAAATTCAAAAGTTTTTGTTCCATTTCATACATTCCATCGAATATTTGATTTCGATCAAAATCATATGCAATAAGTTCACCTGCAATTTTAAAAGTTTTCACGGTTGTGCTAGGGAATTGGAAACGTCCTGTATCACCAACAATACCAGCGAATAATAATCTTGCAGCCGCATCAGATAATGTCCAGTTTGCTAGTTCTTTCCCTTCCTCAAAAAGCTCATATATCATTTCACTACAAGAGCTAGCAGTCGTATCCACCCACAGTAAATCACCATATGCATCATCATTTGGGTGGTGGTCTATTTTGATGACCATTTTGCCCTTTGTATAGCGCTGATCATCAACACGCTCAGTATTTGCAGTATCTGTCACAATAACTAAAGCATTGTCATATACATCATCCGTAATTTGATCTGGCTTCGCTAAAAATGACAAGGATTCATCGTGTTCTCCTACAGCAAAAACCTTCTTTTCAGGATAGTTTGCTATAATTAGCTCTTTTAGCCCTTGCTGAGACCCATATGCATCTGGATCTGGACGCACATGGCGATGAATAACGATTGTCTCGAATGAAGCAATTGTGTCGATGATTTGTCTTTTCAAAATAATTTCCTCCATAATGATAGTAATAACCGTTAGCATTTTTCGTCAATAATCGTTACAATAATTCTAGTTATGCTAGGAGGTCTACTATGCTCAATTTAATTTTTGTGTTTACAATTATCATATCATTTGTCTTTTATTTTTATTTTAAAACAAAACAGTTCCGTTCTCCATTACCTATCGCCAAAAATTGGTATAAAAGTAAATCCAATGTAAGTTTCGGTGCATTTATTCTTTTGTTTGGTTTAAACCAAGCATATTTATTCCCTGGAATATATACATTTATTATTGTAGCAATTCTTGTCGTTTTAGGCATCTTTGTTATTATCGAAAATATAAAAAAGGTTCGTCACTACGGTCAATTTGTTGAAGAAGAATACCGTATCAATAATTAAAAACACAAATAAAAGGGATGACCTTGAATTTCCTCAAGGCCATCCCTTTTTGCGTGCCTTAACGTTCCAGTAGTTGGAACATCATCATTGCTTTACCGACAAGCATTTGCTGATTAAACACTTCGAAGTCCATTTTAACGAACTTACGGCTCATGTCCAAAATTCGAGGTTTTACAATAAGCGTGCTTTCCATTTGCACAGGTTTGATGAAATAAATCGTCATGTTTTCGGCAACTGCATCCCCGCGTTTACGGCGTTTTAACGCAAATGAACCAACTTCCGCTAACAAAGTTGTAAATGCTCCGTAAGAAATCGCCCCATATTGGTTTGTCATTTGCGGTGTCACCTTAAACTCTACGATTAGATCATCATCACCCAATACCTTCATCTCATTTTTCACTAAATCATCAATTGTTTCACCATGCTGTGGTTGTCTTTGTGCAAGCTGAAGTGCCTTTAGTACATCTTGTCGACTAATAACACCTTGTAAAACATTATCATCATCCACGATAGGTAAAAGGTCAATCCCTTCCCAAATCATACGATGTCCTGCAGAAGCAACACTCATTTTCATCGATCCTGCAATTGGATTTTTTGTCATAACCTTTTCAATAAGCTCGTTTTCTTCTCGACCAATAGCGTCTTTTACTGTGATCATTCCTACAAGCTTATTATTTGTTGTAACAACGGGAAATGCACCATGAGTTGTTCGTTCATTTAGCTTTTGGAAATGTTGAATCGTTTCATCATTTCTAAGGGCAGCCGTTTCCGTCATCGGGACATAAATATCCTCAATAAACAAAATATCCTTTTTGATTAATTGGTCATAAATTGCACGGTTTATCATTGTCGCTACTGTAAAGGTATCATAGCTTGTTGAAATGATTGGCAGGTCCAAGGAATCTGCAAGTTGTTTGTTATCCTCAGTTGTATCAAAGCCACCTGTAATTAAAACAGCTGCACCAGCTCGCAATGCATTTTCATGTGCTTTAATACGATTTCCAACGATGAGCAAGCTGCCTGCATCTGTATAACGCATCATATCTTCTAACTGCATGGCACCAATAACAAATTTTGTTAATGTTTTATGAAGTCCTGATTTTCCACCTAAAACTTGGCCATCTACAATATTAACAATTTCAGCAAATGTTAGTCGTTCAATATTTTCTTTCTTTTTCTTTTCAATACGAATTGTTCCAACACGTTCAATAGAGCTTACTAAACGACGATTCTCCGCTTCCTTTATGGCACGATAAGCCGTTCCTTCACTCACTTGCATTTCCTTTGCAATTTGACGTACTGAAATTTTATCACCTACGGGTAGTGACTCGATGTATTGTAAAATCTTTTCATGTTTTGTAGACAAAATATCACCTATTTCTCATAGCATCATTCTGCTCCTAGTGTACCATATTTTTTATAAAAATATTTAATATAAAGTGATGATTTTGTATAACTTTTCCCATCGTTTCAACTATGCACGCGGTGTCAATTTATATAGTACAGCAGTGTCAGTGATTAGGAACAGTTTACTTTTTCCCCGGCTTTTAAAATTTGCACCTCTGAATTTTTCACTAAATCCGCAAAAATCTGCGGATCCTGCTCGATTGGAGGGAATGTATTGTAATGAATTGGTACGACAATTTTCGGCTTTAAAAATGCAACTGCACAAGCAGCATCTTCCGGTCCCATTGTGAAATTATCACCAATCGGTAAAAATGCAATATCAATTGGATGACGTTCCCCAATTAATTTCATATCGCTAAACAAGGCCGTATCACCTGCATGGTAGATTGTTAATCCTTCAACAAATAATAATATTCCAGCAGGCATACCCATATAAATAATTTCATTATTTTCAGTTACATAAGAAGAACCATGGAATGCTTGTGTAAATTTCACTTTACCAAAATCAAATTCCTTAGCCCCACCAATATGCATCGGATGCGCTTTCACTCCTTGCCAAGAAATCCAATTAGCTAGCTCGTTTGGTGCAATGACTAGTGCATCTTTTTTCTTTGCAAGCTCCACTGTATCACCAACATGATCATTATGCCCGTGTGTCAATAAAATAATATCTGGGGCTTCATCAGCAACCCTTAAATCTGTTTGCCCGTTTCCATTAATAAATGGATCAATCAATATTGTTTTCCCATTTGTTTGAATTTTGACAACGGAATGTCCATGATAACTAATTTCCATTTAAATCTCCTCCTTGCATTACGTCTTGTTATGCATTACCTGACTATAAAAGCTCAACAGGGTCTTACAAAAATCAGTAAAAAAGAAACTTTCACTGATTCAAGTTCCACATGAAGCTTTATCGATTTTTATTCGCTATCCATGCGCTTTTTCCCTTTTTTTGATATGCTTATACAGAGAATAATTACATCTTTACCTAACAAACCTATTCCCTGTTAGGCGACAATTATTCATTTGTCACAAAAATGAAGTGTCGAATTCGATTTGAAGGAAGTTATAGACTACTCAAAAGTCGAAGTCTCATCGGTTAGGCTATTATTTTAGCCAAGTACGTGAAAATTTTTCAATGCAACAAGAGGAGGAAATGTTAATGTCAAAGGTTGAAGAAATTCAAAGCTATTTACAACAAAACCAAATTGATGCCGCTTTCGTAACTACACCAGACAATGTTTTTTACGTTTCAGGCTTTAAAAGTAATCCACATGAGAGATTACTAGGGGTAATGATTTTTAAAGAGGCAGAACCTTTTTTAATTTGCCCACAAATGGAAATTCCAGATGCGAAGGCTGCTGGTTGGTCACATGAAGTTATCGGTCATCAAGATACTGAAAATTCAATGGAAGTTCTTGCAAAGGCCATCAAAGCTCGTAATGTTGAGCCAATAACGTTTGCCATTGAAAAAGCTCAGCTCATTGTAGAACGTCTAGAAGCCCTACAACAATCATTCCCACAAGCAAACTTTGTCCGCCTCGACGAAAAAATCAATGCAATGCGAGTTATCAAAGATGAAAACGAACTAGATAAATTACGTAAAGCTGCTGAACTAGCTGATTATGCAATTGAAATAGGCTGTAAGGAAATCGCTGAAGGCAAAACAGAAATGGAGATCTTAACAGCAATAGAAAGCGCTATTCAAGATAAGGGCTGCAAAATGTCCTTTGAAACGATGGTATTGAGTGGACCAAAAACAGCATCTCCTCACGGTAAACCAGGTGCTCGCAAAATTGCAAAGGGCGATATGGTGCTGTTCGATCTTGGCGTAATTTACGACGGATATTGCTCTGATATTACACGTACAGTTGCCTTTGGTGAGCCTAGTGAAGCACAAAAGAAAGTTTACAATACAGTTCTAGCCGCTAACACAAACGCAATTTCGGCAGTAAAACCAGGGGTGCGTGCAATGGATTTAGATAAAATTGCTCGTGATACGATCTCTGAAGCAGGTTACGGTGAATATTTCACACATAGACTTGGTCATGGACTCGGCATTTCCGTGCATGAATTCCCATCCGTTACTGGTGCGAATGAAATGACTATGGAGGAAGGCATGGTCTTCACAATTGAACCAGGTATCTACAAATCTGACGTGACAGGTGTCCGGATTGAAGATGATGTTGTAGTAACGAAAGACGGAGTAGAAGTACTAACAAAATTCCCGAAAGAATTAATCGTACTTTAATTTCATTATTTACGTGCATTACAAAAAGGAAGCAACCATAAATTTATGGCGCTTCCTTTTGTTATTTCATTTATTGAATTAACTCATCTACATTTACAAATGGCAAATCTTGAGCATCTGCAACTGCCTTGTAAACGAGATGTCCCTCTATAGTATTGACACCTTTTTTCAGGGCCGGATTATCTAGACATGCTTGTCTATAACCCTTACTTGCGATTTGAAGTGCATAAGGGATTGTATTATTTGTTAAAGCAATAGTTGATGTACGTGGTACAGCACCTGGCATATTTGCTACTGCATAATGGACAACGCCATGTTTTACATAAGTTGGATTATCATGCGTTGTTACACGATCAGATGTTGCAAAAATACCACCTTGGTCGATCGCAATATCAACAACTACAGAGCCTGGTTGCATGGACTTAATCATTTCCTCAGAAACAAGCTTCGGTGCTTTAGCTCCAGGAATTAAAACAGCTCCAACTACTAAATCTGAGTTTTTCACTGATTCTGCAATATTATAAGGATTAGATATTAATGTTTGAACATCACGACCAAACATATCTTCTAATTGACGTAGACGCTCTGGACTTAAATCAATGACCGTTACATCTGCACCCATACCAACAGCTATTTTTGCCGCATTTGTTCCAGCAATACCGCCACCAATAACAGTTACCTTACCGCGTTGTACACCAGATACACCGCCAAGTAAAATACCTTTACCCTCATGGTTTCTCTCTAAAAATTGTGCACCAATCTGCGTAGCCATTTTACCTGCCACTTCACTCATTGGTGTTAAAAGTGGTAAAGAACCATTTGCTAGTTGCACAGTTTCATAAGCGATACCTACAACTTTTTTATTTAAAAGTGCCTGTGTTAATTCAACCTCTGGCGCTAAATGTAAGTAAGTAAATAAGATTTGTCCTTCATAGAAGTAATCATATTCTGAAGCTACGGGCTCCTTTACTTTCATGATCATTTCTTGAGCCCATGCCTCTTTAGCTGTTTCAACAATTTGGGCACCTGCTGCTAGGTAGTCTTCATCTGTAAAGCTTGAGCCAATGCCTGCTCCAGTTTCAATGTACACTTCATGGCCTGCATGTGTTAATGTTACAACCCCTGCTGGTGTCATTGCTACACGATTTTCGTTGTTTTTAATTTCTTTTGGAACCCCAATTTTCATCTTTCCTATCCCCTTCCATTACCTAAGAATTAAGCATCATGTTGTTACATACATTTTGAATGTATTGATGCACCCCTTGCCCTTCCATATTACCAAACATAAACAAAAAAAGCTTTAATATAAAGCGAATACACATGAAATTTATAACATTTTTAAAATACTTGATATTTAAACTATAATAAAAGTATTTAGGATTGATAAATGATGTAAATGGAATAGTTGATATACAAAAAAACATTTTGGGTAGGAGCTAAGCATGAGAAAAAATAAAAAAACGTTAACACGTTACAAATAGGGAGAAATTAATATTTAAACGTTTATAGCTTTTCATAGTGAAATGCCTTCACTTTTTCACATTTTTTCTTACGGAAAGTATTTCCTTTAGAAAATCATTTGGTATAATCAAATTATATAAATCAGGGAGGTAATTCAAATGGCTAATCATTATAAAAGCATTGTAGTAGCAGTAGACGGTTCTAAAGAAGCTGAATACGCTTTTCGTAAATCAATCGATGTTGCAAAACGTAACGAAGGTGCTGTCTTAAACTTAGTAAACGTTATTGACACACGTTCATTTGCTGCAATCGAAGCATATGACCGTTCAATTGCTGAGCGTGCTCAAGCATTCTCTGAGGAGCTACTAAATGGTTACAAAAAACAAGCTGAAGAAGCAGGCTTAACAAACATTAACCTTGTAATTGAGTATGGCTCACCAAAAAATATCATTACTAAAGAGCTTTCTAAAATCGTAGACGCAGACTTAATTATCTGTGGTGCGACTGGTCTAAATGCAGTAGAACGTTTCCTAATCGGTTCAGTATCTGAAGCAATCGTACGCTCAGCTAACTGTGACGTACTTGTTATCCGTACACCAGAAAACTAATTTTGTCTTACATAAAAGGTATCCAATTTTGGATACCTTTTTCTTGTTCTTAAAAAACTATGTCAACGAAAATCAATCGTTTTCTACACTTTGATTTTGTATGTTGTGAGGATCGTAGCAACTGACTCGTTTTATCATAGTTATTATAGTTTTTAATGATTGAGGTGGAAGGCTAGCTCGACTTCAGTGGAACAGACGAGACCCTTTAGGCCAACACGATATTGGTCACGAAGGCATTGTCACAGGACGTGACGCACTTAGCCTTCGTTCCTTTAGCGGAGGAAGTGGCTCGACGCTCGCCCACAGCACAGGAAGCCTTGCTCTGTGCGAAAGCGTAGCGGCAGCAACAACAAAGCGAGTAGCGGAAATCACCTCATTTAAGGTGCCTAATATTCACTAAGATTTCCTTGACTATTTTGTTTTCAACACTATGAAAAGGTATCCTATTTCGGATACCTTTTTACTATTTACCTTCTTGCCACATCTTCACTTTTTCAAAGAACATAGCAAGGGCTTGTTTATTTTGCATATTTGGTACTTTTGCTAGCAACACCTCTTTCGGTGCTTTAAACTCATTACCATGTTTTTGTAAAATGACAATACTTTTTTCAAGCGCTTTATTGGCGAACATTGTGTCTGGTAACTGAATAATTGCTTGAATCCACGCATGTTTTTGAATGTATTTATGCAGTTGTTTAGACTGCTCAGATTCAAAGAGATGTGTAGGTGCAAGGAAAAATAAGTAGCCACCATCCTTAGTGTAGTTAATGGACTGTTCAATAAATAAATGGTGTGCATAACTCATTCCTTCAGAAGGGCATAGTTCGTACTCTAATGCAACATCTTCATTTGGATAATATCCGACAGGTAAATCACAAACAATAGCATCAGCAGGATTTACTAATAGATCTTGTAATGCATCTTGACGATATAAAGAAACTGACTGCTCTGTTAAATCAGCTGTAGCAGCAGCTAAACGAATAAGTAGCTCATCAACCTCTACACCAGTAGCTTCAATTTTTCCATCTAATAAATTCATAACTGTTAACAGTAGATTCCCTGTACCTACCGCCGGATCTAAAATGGAAATCTTTTCAGCCCCTAGACGATCCGCAAAAATTTGTTCCACAAAATAACCAACTAATAACCCAAGAGTATCTGGCGTCATTTGGTGATTCGGTTGGGAACCTTTTCGCATACCCTTTAAAATAGCAATTTGAATTGCTTTACGAATATCTTCCTTTGTTGCACCTTCTTGAGAAAAATCAACTTCCCCATCTAGCCATGCTTCTAAACCGTCTAGTACACCTTCTAATAATGTTATATTATGTTCTTTTTCTATTTTTTCAGCATGATCATTTAGCATCCCAAATAACTTCTCAATGTTTTCCATATCTAACTTCCTTTCACACAGAAAAGAGCCGTGACAAATACTTGTCACAGCCCCTTTGTCTAGTACTATCTTAGCCTAAAAGTAGCGAATTATGCTAGTGCTTTTACAGCTGCAATGGCCGCTTCATAGTTTGGATGGTCTGTTGCCTCAGGAACATATTCCACATATGTCACTTTGTCATTAGCATCCACAACAAATACTGCACGTGTTAGAAGACGTAATTCTTGAATGTATACACCATATGCTTCACCGAATGAAAGGTCACGGTGATCAGAAACTGTTTGAACAGCATCGATTCCTGCTGCACCACACCAACGTTTTTGGGCAAACGGAAGGTCAACAGATACCGTGTAAATAACCACATTATTCCCTAAGTTTGCTGCTTCTTCGTTAAAACGACGTGTTTGTGCATCACATACGCCCGTATCCAATGATGGAACAACACTAAATAGACGAATTTTCCCCTCTGAATCTTTTAAAGTAACAGGAGATAAATCATTTGCTAATACAGTGAAATCAGGTGCTTGATCTCCAACCTTTACTTCGTTACCTACAATTGTTACTGGGCCATTTTTAAATGTTACTTGTGCCATATAAACGCCTCCTAATCATCATATGTACATAATATTACTAAATGAGGAGAATTAATTGCAACTGAGACAGCTTATCAAAAAGTTCAAAGAGTTAATTGTATTGATTATGGTATTTCAAAATCTTCCAAACTTGATCTAGGTCACATCATTGCTGTAATCAAAAACTAGAGCTGCCTCATGATGTTGAGACAGCTCTAAACATTAATCTTCGTTCTTTTCCTCTAGCTTTTCAGGTTCTTCTTCTAGCTTTTCAGGTTTTTCCTCCTGGATTGGTACAGATAGTTGTGCTATGTCTTTTTCAATATAAATTTTTTCATGTACAACTGTAGTATCCGCAAAAAAATCATGTAAACCTTGATTCTCTGGTAAAATGACTACCAGAATATAAAGTGGTATGAAAGTATTACTAATAATACGTCCAATCCAATCTCGGAATAACACATCTGACCAAGTTAGTTTATCATGCTTTAATGAAATAACACGTAATCCAAATACCATTTTCCCTAATGTTTGACCAAAGAATTTCGTCATTAATACGAAGTAGCTGTAATAGAAAATAGCGGAAATAATCGAAATCGGTGCATACCACACTGTTTCAGATAATGACCAATCCATTAAATAAAAAATTGGGTTAATGATAATTCCGACAACTGCTGTAATAATTAAGCCATCCAACAAAAATGCCCAGAAACGAATCCAAAAACCTGCCGTTTTTAATGCATAGTTTATTGGCTTCTCTGATTTATCAATTAGGAGCATATTTTCCATAGAGGGTGAACCTTGCATAACAACCTCATTGTTTGTCATTGTACTCCCCCCCTAATATTCACCATATAAATACATCATTTTTGGTGCTTTGTATTCCGTCATAATTTTCATTAGCATTTTTTCCTCTGTTGATGGACCAAACATCGATCCAATCTTCATACCAACATACGATTGCCAGCCGCCCACATCATATGAATACTCATATAATTCTGCGTCTTGTAAACCGAAGTCTTCACGTAATGCAGCAATTGTTGCTTCCTTATCACCAATTTCATCAATTAAGCCTGCTTCAAGTGCCTTCGTACCACTAAGAATTCGACCATCGGCAACTTTTTTCACATCTGCTTCAGGCATATTGCGTCCCTTTTCTACAATATTAACGAATTCTTCATATGTTTCATTAATCATATCTTGCATCATAGCACGTTCCTCTGGTGTCACTTCTCGCATTGGACTTAGCATATCCTTATGTGCACCAGATTTAAATGTTTCATATTTTATACCCACTTTTTCTGCTAGTGCTTGATAATTGATTGATTGCATAATAACACCGATTGAGCCTGTTATTGTATCGCGTTGTGCAAAAATTTTATCTGCAGGAGCCGAAATGTAATAACCTCCAGAAGCTGCCATCGAATCCATAGAAACATAGATTGGAATTTGTCGTTCTTCTTTAATTTTCAAAAGCTTTTTGTAAATTTCCGCCGATTCCTTTACACCGCCTCCAGGTGAATTGACATTCAAGACAATGCCTTGGACAGTATCATCATTTAAAATATTATCTAACTGTTGTAAGAAAAATTTATGATCATACGCAACTGGTTGCCATAAAGTACTTGAACCAACATCTTGAATCGTTCCATCTACTGTCAAATATGCAATACGTTTATTAAAATCACCGTTTTCAATAACCGTTTCCATTACACTCAATTCATTTCCAGCCATCAAGCTATCAAAATTTCCAAAGAAATCTGATTTAACTATTGCGAATATGGTGTTTATCCCCAATGAAAATACTAGTAATACTCCTGCAATTATTAATGCAGTCCACCTTTTAACATTCATGTCTTTCCGCCTCCTTATCACTTATACGGTTGACTTACTAAATTGTTTCATTTTTTTGCAATAATATGCAAAAGTTTTATCCTAAACATTCCCCATAATACCTTACCTAATATCATTAAAAAAATCAAAGTTCATAAAGGAGCACGAACCTTGATTTTCGACATTATTCCCCAGGAAATTATTGCTGTATTCTCTGGAGAATCATTTATGTGTGTAATTTTTCTTTTGCTGACGTAATTCGACACGGCGAATTTTACCAGATGCAGTCTTGGGTAACTCTGTTACAAATTCAATGGCACGAGGATATTTATAAGGTGCTGTCAAAGCCTTTACATGATTTTGCAGGTTTTTAATAAGTGCTACATTTCCAATTTCACCGTCGCAGAGCACAACAAAAGCCTTCACAATATTTCCACGAACCTCATCTGGACTCGCTACAACGGCAGCTTCTTTAACTGCTGGATGCTTCATTAATGCATCTTCAACTTCAAATGGACCTATCGTATAGCCAGAGGAAATAATGACATCATCTCCACGACCTTCAAACCAAAAATAACCATCATCATCTTTATATGCACGGTCTCCAGTTATATACCAATCGCCTCTAAATTGTAAATTTGTTCGTTCAGGATCATTCAAATATTTTTTAAATAATGCAGGTGTTTCTCGATGTACAGCAATGTCTCCGACTTCTCCAACTGAAACAGGATTTCCAAAATCATCAATTATTTCTACAGTATTACCTGGAGTAGGTTTACCCATTGAGCCAATTCTTGCCTTCATCCCTACCATTGTCCCAACAAGTAATGTATTTTCTGTTTGTCCATAGCCATCTCGTACTTGTAAATTAAAGACTTCTGAAAACACCTTTATAACTTCACTATTTAAAGGTTCACCCGCTGACACAGTCTGGCGAATTGTACTTAAATTGAAATCTTGTAAATTTTCAAGCACTGCCATAAATCGATACTCGGTTGGTGTACAACACAGAATATTAATATTGAATCTTTCAAGCAATGAAAGGTATGTTGCCGCATCAAATTTACCTTTATAGACAAATGCGGTTGCCCCACTTCCTAACGTGGCAAGGAACGGACTCCAAATCCATTTTTGCCAGCCTGGAGCAGCTGTAGCCCAGACAATGTCATTTTCTTGCACACCTAACCAATTCGGTGCCGTTGTTCGTAAGTGTGCATATCCCCAGCCATGTGTGTGCACAGCTGCCTTGGGATTGCCTGTTGTACCACTCGTATAAGCTAAAAATGCATTGTCCGTACTCTTAGTTGGTGTAGTGCTTATGTAGGTTGTTGGTTGTTTTTGCATTTTTTCAAGTAAAGACTGCCAAGGTTTATGTGCATAACCAATGACAAATTGCTGTATCCCCTGTAAATTTTCCACGTTATCAAATTGTTCAATATATGGCTCGAATGCAACAACACCTTTTGCATCTGCATGCTTGATTCGATATTCAATATCCTTCGTTCTTAGCATTTCCGAGCTTGGTATAATCGTTAGACCTGCCTTTAATGCTGCAATATATACGATATATGCTTCGACTGACCTCGGCACCATGACTAAAATTACATCACCTTTTGTTAAACCTTGGGATGTAAATACGTGAGCTGCCTGATTCGCCTTTTCGAGTAAACTAGCATATGTTATGTGCTGAATTTCTTCGTTTTCGTTATACACGATTAATGCATTTTTTGTAGAATCCTGTGCATATTTTTCGATTTCCTCTGATATGTTGTACCATTCTGGTGCGATTAAATCCTGTCTTTTCATGGCAAATGCCCCCTTTTGCTATGCCCATTATAAAACTCCAATTTCACCATTTTCAATGGAAGGTACACTATTTTATAAAAGTCGTGACAACTATCATACTCCACTATATGGCATCAGTCATATCTTGATTGAAAGATTTTTCTATTGAATACGAAAGAAAAGTATGGTACATTTTGGTCAACTAAAAGCATGATTGCAGGGGGACTCATTTTGAGTTGAGAAGGTAAAACCTGACCCTTTGAACCTGTTAGTTAATACTGACGTAGGGAGCAATTTACATCTAACTCATTGATGAAAGGCTCTTTTTACGTGTACGTTCTGCACGAAAAGAGCCTTTTTTGCACGCTTACGTCCATCCAATAGAGGAGGACATGAAATGATACTTCAAACTATCCGTAAACAAAATCCACTTATTCATTGTATTACCAATTATGTTGTGGCAAATTTCCAAGCAAATGGCTTATTGGCAATAGGTGCTTCTCCGGTCATGGCTGATGATAGCCTTGAGGTTGAGGAAATGGTCGCTCTTGCCTCAGGCTTATTGATTAACATCGGCACACTTAATGAGCGAACAAAAGAATCAATGTTACTTGCAGGAAAAAAAGCAAATGCGCTTGGTATTCCCGTTATTTTAGATCCTGTAGGTGCAGGCGCAACAACTTATCGTAAACAAACAGTACAGCTTTTGCTAGAGGAAATAAAATTTGCTGCAATTCGATGTAATCTAGGGGAGCTTGCGGCAATTGCTAATGTTGACTGGCAACAAAAGGGTGTAGATAGTGGACATGGCTCAATTTCTATCGAAGTCGAGGCTCTACAAATTGCTCAGCTCTACAATTGTATGGTTATTGTAACCGGCGAAAAGGATTTGATTACTGATGGTGAGCAGATTCAATGGATTACAGGTGGAAATTCACTAATGACAGAAGTCACTGGAACAGGCTGTTTACTCAGTGCCATTTGCTGTGCTGCCTACGTTGCAGGTAGTGAACCTTTCAGTCAAATGGTAGATACGTTATCGCTTTATAAAACAGTGGCTCAATTAGCAGCATCATCCACTCAATATATGGGTGATTTTCAAATAGCAGTATTGAACGAACTACACCGATTTTCAAAGGATGGTGAAAAATAATGCATATTGTCACAACAATTGCTGGTTCAGATAGTGGTGGCGGCGCTGGCATACAGGCTGATTTAAAAACCTTTCAAGAATTAAAGGTATTTGGAACTTCCGTCATAACAGCTTTGACTGCCCAAAACACACTTGGTGTATCGGACGTTTTGCCAGTTGAAGTTAGCTTTGTTGAAAAACAACTTCGTGCTTTAATCGATGATTTTTCTATTAGTGCTGTTAAAACAGGTATGCTATTTTCCTCTGAAATCATTCAATCTATTGCAAATATTATGGCTGAAGTAGACATTCCGCTAATTGTAGATCCTGTAATGATTGCCAAAGGCGGTGAAAGCTTGTTACAGCAAGAAGCGATAAATGCAATGAAAAACGATTTACTTCCATTAGCAACAATCGTTACACCAAACATTCCTGAGGCTGAAACACTTACTGGAAGATCAATTAAAACACTAGCTGACATTAAGGAAACGGCTCAGATTTTATTACAATTGGGTGTGCAATGTGTCATTATAAAAGGCGGTCATTTAGCGGATAAAGATTATGCAATTGATTATGTATTTTTTCAAGACAGTCGATCATTTTCCATGCAGTCCACTCGAATTTCCACAAAAAATACGCATGGTACAGGCTGTACGTTCTCCGCTGCTTTAACTGCTTTTCTCGGAAGCGGACTTCCTATAAAAGAAGCGATTGTAGAAGCAAAAAAATTTATCCAATTAGCAATAACTTATGATCTATCTCTTGGCAATGGCCATGGTCCTACGAATCATTTTGCTTATCAAAGCTTTAAGGATTCCTGTGAGGTGATCATTCATGAAACGTGAAGATTTACTGCTATATTTTATTATGGGTACAGGCAATGTTTTTAATCAGAAACCAATAAATGTCCTTGAAGAAGCTTTACAATCTGGGGTGACAATGTTTCAATTTCGTGAAAAAGGAGCTAAAGCATTAACTGGACAAGCATATGAAAATTTTGCACGCCTATGTCAAAAGCTTTGCCGACAATACAATGTTCCGTTCATTGTTAATGATGATGTGGAGCTTGCTGTGAAACTTAGTGCGGATGGTGTTCATGTGGGACAGGATGATTTACCTATATCGATTGTACGTGAAAAAGTTGGTAAGATGCTTCTTGGTGTCTCAGTTCATTCACAAGAAGAATTACAAACTGCCTTACAATATGGTGCAGATTATGTAGGAATTGGCCCTATTTTTTCAACTACTTCTAAGAGTGACGCCAAGCCACCTAGTGGGACAACGTTTTTACAGCAAGTTCGAAAACAATATCCAACGCTTCCAATTGTTGCAATCGGGGGTATAAATTGTTCGAATGCACATATGGTATTTAAAGCTGGCGCAGATGGAGTTGCTGTTATTTCTGCGATTTGCGAAAGTGAGGATATTTCAAATACAGTCTCTACATTTAAATCTTCATCAATTTTTTAAAAAGGATTAAAAATAAAAAAATAAAGCAAACTAAAACCAGTGCCTTTTACGGTCACTGGTTTTAATTTTAATTGCTAATTAAGCAATTATTGGTTGTTGTGTGGCATACCTTTTAATTGAGATTCTGCCATTTGTACAAGACGTTTAGTGATTTCACCACCAACGGATCCGTTAGCACGAGCTGAAGCATCAGCCCCTAATTGAACACCAAATTCTTGTGCAATTTCGTATTTCATTTGATCAAGTGCTTGCTCTACACCAGGTACTGCAAGCTTGTTTGAACTGCGGTTGTTGTTTGAAGTCATGTCTCTCACCTCCTTGTGAATATAGAATGTGCGTTATTAGATTTTTAATACGAAATTTTTTAAAGGTAAATTGTACCTCTAAAGTAAATGGCACAAATAAAAAAGCCGCCTCAAAATGTTCTTTTGAGGCGACTGTTTTCTACTATAAAAGATCTGCGAATTTATCGGCTTCTTGCTCTTTTTTGGGGAAAATATAGACTTCCCGATTTTTCACAGCGCGTTCGATTAACTCATCAAAATCAGAGAAGCTTTCATAATGCTCAACCTTTTCAAGCTTTGGTTTTGTTTTTGGGCTTGCAGGGGTAAAAATTGTACAGCAATCTTCAAATGGCTGGATAGACGTTTCATATGTGCCAATTTTCTCTGCAATATCGATAATTTCTAATTTATCTGATGAGATTAACGGACGTAAAATTGGTGTGTTCGTTACTGCATTAATAGCTGTTAGGCTTTCCAATGTTTGACTTGCTACTTGTCCAAGACTTTCACCTGTAACAATAGCTAGTGCATCAATTTCTTCACGTACTTTGTCAGCAACTTTTAGCATCATACGACGAGTTGTTGTCATCGATACATTAGAAGGTACTTTTTCTTTAATAAGAACTTGTATTTCAGTAAAAGGAATGACATGTAAACGAATACTTGCGCCAAACTTCGTTAATTCATTGGCAAGCACCTTTACTTTTTCCAATGAATTTTGACTTGTATATGGTGGGCTAAAGAAGTGAATCGCCTCTAAGCGCACTCCACGCTTCATCATTAAATATCCAGCTACAGGACTATCTATACCACCGGAAAGCATTAATAATGATTTCCCGTTTGAGCCTACTGGCATTCCACCTGCACCCGGAATAACTTGGGCCATCATATATGTTGCATCATGACGTACTTCTACGCGAAGCTCGATATCAGGTTTTTTCACTTTTACTGATAAATTTTTGTACTGAGGTAAAACAAAACCGCCAATTTCGCGTTGGATGGCATGAGATTCTAATGGAAATGTTTTATCAGTACGCTTTACTTCAACCTTAAAGGTAAGTTGCTGCTCATTTTTAAAAGTATCCATAATAGTAATTGCAAGCTTTTTCATAGCATCAATATCTTTTTCACATGCTGCAACTGGACTAAATGATTGAATGCCGAAAATTTTGGGTAATCCTTTTAATAGAGCATCCATCTGAGTTTCATCTTGAATAGCAATAAACATACGATCACGTTCTGTACGAATGTGTAAGTGTCCTAAATCTGCAAACGCATGACGAATGTTCTCACGCAAACGACGAATAAAATCCATTTTATTGCGCCCTTTTGTAGAAAGCTCACCATATCGAATTAATATTTCTTTCCAAATCATTGTATATGTTCTCCTTTAAGTTCCTTTAATACTTCCTGAAGCACTTGTTTAAACTTTACTATATCTTCATCCGTTACATATGCACCAAAGCTTATACGAATGACACCCTTTTTAAAATGTTCATCAAGCTTTAGCGCTTCTACAACATGACTTGTTTTTGTTTGCTTCGATGAACAAGCACTTGATGTTGAAACAATAACATTGCGCTTTTGCAATGCATTAATAATGACCTCACCTTTTAAATCGCGAATACTAAATGATAAGATATGTGCAGCTCCTTGAGGTGTTGATAAAATATGCACTGCATCTCCATATCCACGTAACTGCGTGCATATTTCTTCATGCCACCTGCGATATTTTTCTGCTCGGTCATTCATCGTCTCCACTGCTATTCGGGCTGCTTTAGATAATGCGACGGCTTGTGGGACAGCTACTGTTCCACTACGTAAACCAAATTCCTGTCCTCCACCTAGTGCATATGGTTGCCATGTCATTTTTTTTCGGAATGCTAATACTCCCGAGCCTTTAAAGCCATGAATTTTATGGCCTGAGATCGAAATACAATCTGGTCCCTCTTCATCTTTAAATGATATAGGTAATTTACCAAAGCTTTGTACGGCATCAACATGAAATACTGCACGACTCAATTCATGTATAATTTTTGCAGCTTCAAAAATTGGCTGAATTGCACCCATTTCATTATTTACATGCATTATGCTTACTAAGATGGTATCTTTGCGTATTTTTGTACGTAGCTCATCTAAAGATATCACTCCGTTTTTATCTATATGCAAATATTCCACGTCAAAGCCCTCTTGTTCAAGCTGCTTAAACGATTCTAAAACAGATGGATGTTCGATTTCAGTTGTTAAAATATTATTCCCTATATGAGTGTTGCTACGTGCTAAACCAAAAATAGCTGTGTTATTGGATTCAGTACCACCTGATGTAAATAGCACATTTTTTGCTTCTGTGTGCAAAATATCTGCTACTTGCTCACGTGCACGCATTAATAATTCGTTTGATTCAACTCCCATTGCGTGAATGGAAGCAGGATTAGCATAATACTGCTCATTCACTACCATAAATGCTTGCATAACCTCTGTTAAAGGTTTTGTTGTTGCACTGTTGTCTAAATAAATTGTATTCACTTCCATTACTATTCACACACTTTCAAAACGTTGATTTAACGGTATTTATCATAACTCAATCTTGAACGATTGACCACTAACTTTAACAATTATTCTAATTTAGTCACTCATTCATTTACTTTTAATACGAAAAACCACCCTTTATAGAGTGGTATCTGAACATTTCTAACATCAAAAAGTGCAAAAGCATGAATGCAAAATTTTGTTTGAGTAATATTGCAAGGCAAGAAAACGATAAAATTTATTTTTTTAGCATTGTTAAAAATGCACTTGACGCTGTGAATTCCATGTCTTTTTCAAAGCCTAGTTTTTCATATAAATGAATTGCTCTCGTATTAAATTTAGCTACGGTTAAGCGGAGAGGTAACTGATTTTTTTGTTGTATTTGGTTTAAGACAAATGCAACAAATTCTGTACCAAAACCTTTTCCTGTTAGTTCCGGTTTCATCCCAATACCTACATCCATACATTTGTCTAAATAAGCACCATAGTCATGCCCTTTAGGTACTTGTGCAGATGCTCCTGTACAAAAAAAACCGACTAGTTCATCATTGTCGTTAACGATTGAATAATATGGATTATCGAGTATTTCTTTTAGTGATTCATCAGATAGCTCGTTGTTATAAAAATCATATGGTGCTTCGTATTTCCAACTTACAATATCAGTCGCATAGTTTTCATTCATTTCTTTAATAAAAAATCGCAATTTGCACATCCCTTTTCATCAGTTGGTTCTATCTGTTACTTTCGTCTGATTTCAATAACAAAGCTGTCCAAAAAGTATTAACCATACTTTTTAGACAGCCGATCAATTTCTAATATAGCTGTGTCAAACTATCTTGGAATGGATTCTTCAGCTACGAGCTCTTGAATTCGTTTTAAAGCGCCTGGGTCCATTTCTTCAACTGCTGTTCCAGCTTCCTCCAACGCCTTAGAATAACGGAATTGATGGAAAGCTTCTTCCGCTTCTCTTAAACGAGCATTTAATTTTGGATTTGCTGCACGATGGCGATTACCATACTGAATAATACGTTCAATCAGCATTACATTTTCTATCAATTCATAAGCCTTTGCTTTTACATCCTCTACACAGAGTGTTGCAGCATTTAAATTATTATGAACAGTTCCCATGTTAAGCGGTACTTCTTGTAGGCTTTGCATCACCAAATAAATATGCTCTGCTGCCTCATCTAAACGTGCATCCATCTCCTCAGGAATACCTGGGATGTTGGCCTTATTTAAAAGTCGGTCAGTTTCTTGTAATGTTTTCTTTAAATTTTCTACTTGCGTACGGGCTTTGTTTTCATCAATTCGCAGTTTCTTCATCGTATTCGATAAATGTCCTTGTTCCTCATGAATACGTTCGAGCTCATCGCTAATTTCAATCAGTTCTTCCTGCAAACTTGAATAAGCAGATTTTTCTTCTTTAACACGTATCGCTAATAAATCATAGCGACGTTGTAATGCCTCTAATTGCTTTAAAGCTGCCTTTGGAATTTCCGCATCTTTTTCATTTAAATGATAGCTCTGCTGTACAAAGGTTGCCTCATCACTTATTATTCTTGTCGAACTCATAACATTGGTGATTGAACCTAATAACCGATCACAATTCTGATCAACATAATTTTTAGCGATTACTTCCTTTTCAAGCAGATCATAGAAACGATCAATCTCTTCATTTATTTCAGCAACTCGTGGCTTAACAACTGTCAAGTTAAGCTCTGCTAACTCATTTTTTAATGTCTTAAATTCTTCTTCAAACTTACCCAGTGCCTCAGCTAACTCTAAATGTTGTAAATAATAGGATTGCTCTTCCATCTCACGTTGGCCATTGCGCAATTCTTGAACTGCCCCTGGTAGCTTTACTTGTAATTCCGTTAAAATTGTTGGGACATTATTTATATATTCAAAAATTTGTTGTGATTCATGGTTTAAGCTAATAACAATTTCTCGCGCCTGCAAGTAATTCCCTTCACTAGTAAGCACATCAAATTCTTCAAACTTTTGAACAAACGTCTCAAGCTTTTTCTCCAGAGCTGGTAGTGCAACGCCAAATGAATGCTGGTGTGCTAACAATGTTTTACGTGCAGAGCGATAATACTCTTTTAATTGTTCAATTTCAATACGATTCTTTTCTTCGCTGCCAATCAATTCATTTAGTTCCTCTAAGATTTTATCTTTATCTTGTTCACACTTTTCAATATAATCTTCTATCTCACGTTCAATGAACGTTGCTTTCTTAAAACGCATCCTATTAATTTGGTCCTCCGCGTCAAATAAAAGCGAATCAATTTTTGTCATATGTACATCGATGACTTCATCCCAGCTATTGCGCCATCGTTCAAACATCTCTTCTGTTTCACCATTCATGTTTAAAGATTTAACTTTTGAAATTTCTTCATTTATGGGATTGTGTTGTATTTGTAATTTTTCATTTTCAAGCTTTGCAATGATTGCAATATGTTTTCGTCGCATCATAAATCCTACTATAGCGAAAATTAATAGTAGGATAATCGGAATGATGATATACTCCATCGTAAGCCTCCTATTCTACAATAAACGAATTGGCTAGTTGTATTTATTATATACTATGTTTTCGCCTTTTGTACTAAAATTTGAGTGTTTTTCACAAAAGTGTTATACGCCACTCAAGCATGACAGCTTCTTAAGTTAGAAACAACAGGCGCAAAAGAAATGATTGTTTTTATTCGAAAGCTAAAGGAGTGGTAATTTTATGAAACGAGACGGACATATTCATAGCCCCTATTGTCCACATGGTACTTCCGATTCATTTAAGCAATATATTGAAAAAGCAATCGCTCATAACTTTACAGATATTACTTTTACCGAGCATGCACCGTTACCGATAAGTTTTGTTGACCCTACACCGGAACAAGATAGTGGTATGAATCCAGAATTTTTAATGGCTTATTTTGAAGATTTGCAACACCTTCAAAAGCAATATGTTCATGACATTCGCATTCATATTGGTCTAGAGGTTGACTATATTCAAGGCTTTGAACAAGAAACACGTAAATTTCTTGATACATATGGGCACTTTTTAGATGACTCTATTTTATCAGTCCATTTTTTACAATGGCAAAATACCTTTGAATGTATCGACTTTTCTGCAGAAAACTTTATGAAATTTTCAAAAAAAGTAGGCTCCATTGAACAAGTATATGATTTATACTATGATACTGTCCTGCAATCCATTAAAGCAGATTTAGGACCATATAAGCCGAGACGCATCGGGCATCCATCACTTATTCACAAATTTCAATTAGCACATAAGGTGAAAATTGATGATTCGGTAAGGATTCGAGAAGTTTTGGATTTCATGAAGCAAGAAGGCTATGAGCTAGATTTAAATAGCGCTGGATTAAGTAAAACATATTGTCAAGAACCTTATCCACCATTTACCTTCATCGATTATAGTAAATCGATTGGGCTACCTTTTGTTTTCGGTTCAGATGCCCATAGTGTTACTGATTTACATCAACACTACAATGCTATATTTCCAAGATAAATAAATTTCAAACGAGGTGCTTTTATGTTTACACAAATTAATTACGAAGGGCCAATTGCTGAACAATATCATACACTAGCAAAACAACTAGACGCCTTGCTTACAGGAGAAACAGACCGCATTGCAAATTTAAGTAACGCCTCAGCATTACTAAATCAATTTCTAACAAATATTAACTGGGTTGGTTTTTATGTATTACAAGGAGATGAGCTCGTATTAGGGCCATTTCAAGGTTTACCTGCCTGCGTTAGAATACCTATAGGACGTGGTGTTTGTGGAACAGCTGTAGCAAATAAAGAGACAATAATCGTAAAAGATGTCCACGCCTTTCCAGGTCATATTGCCTGCGACGCCGCTTCACAATCTGAAATTGTTATTCCCTTGGTAAATCAAGGTGAGATTATTGGTGTTCTTGACATTGACAGTCCGATAGTAGGTCGATTTTCTAAGGAAGATCAAGATGGTTTAGAACTATTTGTAAAAACATTACTTCCTCATTTGTAATGATAAATGAAAAACAAAAAAATTGCCCTGAAATGGTTTTATCATTGTCATTTCAGGGCAATTCACTTTCATCAAAAGCATTTGCTAGTTTTTAAGGATTTGTTTGATAGGATCGATTGTGAATACAAAATCGATTTTTACCACTGTTTTTGGCTTCATAAAGAGCTGTATCTGCATGTAGAAAAACAGATTGAAACGCTGGACGGTACAGTTCATCCCATGTAATGAGACCCGCTGAAATTGTCACTTGAGGATCGGTTGCACTTGGGATTATTGCTACAATTGCCGCTGCCAATTCAATTGCTTCTTGTTCATCAATATTTGGCACATACACGGACATTTCCTCTCCGCCCCAGCGTGCACAAATTCCTCGAGTTCCTATCATTTCTTTTAACTGTGCTGCAATTTGTATAAGAATCTTATCACCAATTTGATGGCCATAAGTATCATTAATACGTTTAAAATTATCAATATCAATGAGTAAGAACATTCCGGATTGATCATTTTTAAGCGATTTTTCTACATATTGGTCTAAATAACTTCTTGCATATAATTTAGTCAAGTGATCCAAGTCTACCATTTCCTGAAGTTGATTTCGTAATATTGAGTTTGCAATCGCTAAAGAAGAGTGATGGATTAAAGATTGCATTAATTTAAAGCTATCAAACGAAAAGAAGTATGGATCCTTGTGTAACACTATACTAAAGCCATTTATTTCTTCTTCCATTAAAATTGGAATTGCCATAATTGAACGATATTTAATTTGATTAGGGGTTAAACGGCTAAAATCAGCAATAAATAGTGGATCATTAGTATGTTCAAAATGTTGTTCAACATGTTTTATATATGTTTGCCCCTCCACCGAATTGAATAGCGCTGTACTGGCATCTGTCACTTCAAAGGTGTTATTATTTTTAAAAGCAAAACAAACTTCCATTGGCTGAAAAGATTTCATTAACTGTTTTTGTAGAAAAAGTAACATTTCATGAATGTCAATTCTCATATTTAATCGATGTGATGTTTCATTGATGAGTTGTAAGTCACTGACGAGGCGATGCGATTGATGGTATAATTTTGCATTTTCGAGTGCATTTCCTGAAGCTTGTGCTAGCATACGCACAAAATCCCTCTCTGTCGTTGTAAAAAGATAGGTTGTAGGTGCACTTACTTGTAATATACCATAAATAGCTTGTCTTCCTTTTATAGGCGCGTTTAATAATCGACAATTCAAATCGCTTGCAAGCTCCGTTGTCAGCTCTCCTGATACAAAAGCCTCAATTGTTGCAGGTCTTTCAGATAAGTAATCAAAAAGCTTAATATCGATGGTCGTATGGCGATCTTGATCATTCGATAATATAAGCTCAACATTAAACTCTGGGAAATTATCCTTAATATTTTTTAAGACATTTTCTAAAATTAAATCGATATCCATGGTGGAATGAAATAAATCAGTCATGTTATACAATTTTCGATATTGATCTTCATTCACTTTTACTTCTAAATTTTCTCTAATCATCTGAAGAACTTTGGTAAGCGTTTCCAGACACTCTTCACCGTAATCCGAAATAATAAAGTCGGTCCAGGCATCTGTTGCCTCTACGAGCAATATACCAATCGGAATTTTGCCTTCTGCTTGTAAAAGCACCATATCTGTCATCATCGAGTAGGCTTCTTTTTCTTTTAATATATAAGGAATCTTTACTATTTTTTGTTGATAAAAGCTAGCTTCAACCATTAGCCATGACACAGCATTTAGTTTTGTTTCAATTGTTAGAGCAGCCATTTCTTCAACAGGTATTAAAGAATTACCTTCAAAACTAAGAAAAGCCGCATTTTCAATTTCCAAGTGCTTCTTTAGACACTGTTTCAATGAATAAAAATACTCATTAAAACCGGCTTGTTCTTCCTTAGAACTCACCCAAAAGCTCAAAACATCTGATTTTATATATTTTAGCGTTTGTAAATGGTCTGTCATGAAATCACCTTTTCTATATAACGTGCGAATCAATTACTATTAACTTATAATATATTATACATAATTTGTGTCATTTTGACTATGTTATTCTAATTTTACATTTATATTTTACATTTCTCACCGTATCATTAACTATTTCTATATAGTGTAAAATTGAAAGAAAGGAGTTTCCTACTATATATCCTTTTTCAAAAATAGTTAGCCTAATAATTGACGTCTATGTAATAAGCAGTTACAATGAAGGTTGTGTAAAATAAACGCAGCAGTGGTATAAGCTTATTACTGTATTTTATTCCTCTATTTTATTGAATATAACTACCTAGATTAAACAACAAATAGATGGTGTATTGTGTAACCTAACGGCTGCATAGGCGAAAGTACATGAAAATAAAATGCGTATAAGAATGGGTACTACTGGTTTTTGTTTTACAACAAAAAAACCAAATTTAAAGGAGGAGACAACAATATGTCTCGTTATACAGGTCCATCTTGGAAATTATCACGTCGTCTTGGTATCTCACTAAGCGGTACAGGTAAAGAAATCGAAAAACGCCCTTACGCACCGGGTCAACACGGTCCAAACCAACGTAAAAAATTATCAGAATACGGTTTACAACTTCAAGAGAAACAAAAACTTCGTCACATGTATGGCATGAACGAACGTCAATTCCGTACTCTATTCGACCGTGCTGGTAAAATGAAAGGTGTACATGGTGAAAACTTCATGATCCTTCTTGAAACTCGCCTTGACAACCTTGTTTACCGTTTAGGTTTAGCTCGTACACGTCGTGGATCACGTCAATTAGTTAACCACGGTCATATCTTAGTAGATGGCAAACGCGTTGATATTCCATCATACAGCGTAAAACCAGGTCAAACGATTTCTCTTCGTGAAAAATCTCAAAACCTTGCTGTAGTAACAGAAGCAATCGAAGTAAACAACTTCGTACCTGACTACGTAACATTTGATGCTGATAAAAAAGAAGGTACATTCACTCGCCTTCCAGAACGTTCTGAATTATCAGCTGAAATCAACGAAGCATTCATCGTAGAGTACTACTCTCGATAAGAGAATTCTTTAAAAATAGAAATCCTAAAAACCTTGTTATATCTATGGTTTTTAGGATTTTTTCATGATTAAAACTTTTTAATTTTCAACAATAGCTGTTGAAGTTGCTGTCGGTACAGACCTTTCCTCCAGTCTTTTTCGTTTCATTCGCAACATCAATCCAACCATAAGGTATAGTAATGTCGTTATGATCCCTGCTGTTGGAGAAACAAGAAATTCTTTTCCTTGCGCAATTTTGATATACCCATCAAGAATAAGCGGATTCACAAGTGCATCTTCTGTCATATGCATGAGAACAAGTGGCCAAATACTTTTCGTCATTAGGTAAATTTCTGTGTACATTACTGTCCAGCAAATCATCGTGACAATACCGACTAACGTGAATAACCATCTATTGACAGGAAGTACATCGATGATATCACTTTCTGATAAGAACACTAAAAAATACGGGATATGCCACGCTCCCCAAACACCACCAACAATAAGGTATAACCAAAAATCATTTACCTTTAACCTTGAAAGTTTGCTTGTCAAATACCCTCTCCAAACAGATTCCTCAAAAAAGTTTTTCACAAATTGAGGTAGCAAACCACCAACGAAAACGGAAACCACTGTATTAATATTAAAATTTGAAAAATCCATCCAGCCAAATACATAGCTAATTAGCAACACTATAGATGTGACTACAGGATAGACAAAAAGCGAGAAAACATACCATTTTAAATTATCTTTCAAATTAGGTAATAAACCTACATCCCGCCAACCGTCTCCTGCAAAGGTACGTAACATTATTGTTGTCAGTAACGGTAAAACAAGCCAAATCCCCATACCTAGGGTGTCACCTTTAGGTTGTTCAGAGATAACCCTATCCACTAAAACACCAAGCCAACCACATAAAAGCACAACAACTATGAAGATGATTAAATTTCTTTTAGTCTTCACTTCTAAGCGCGCCCTCCTTGTTTTCAACAATAGACATAATCCACATTGTATTGGGACAAGGCTTTTCAGGATGCAATGCAATATATTGGGCAATCCCTTGAATAGAACACCAAAATGCCACTGCAAGCGCTTCTGCATTCCCCTGTTTAATTTCTCCAAGCAACTGCCCTTTTTCTATTAATGGAATACTCCTTTTAATCAATTTATCTGCTTCTATAAGCATTTCTTTTAAATCCTCTGACAAAGATTCTAGATGTTGAGCATTCTCCATAAGTACAAACATTTTTGCAGCAAATGGATTTATGCTTATCATGTTAAACATCTCCTCAGCAGCCCCCTTAAAAATAGCCAATGGCGAATCGCTAGAAAAATTAAAATCCATTTTAAGTCTTTCACAGCCTATTCGGATAAGTTCTTCATAAAGCTTTTCCTTAGAGTCAAAATAGTGAAAGAGCAACCCCATACTCATATCAGCAGCTTTAGCAATATCAGCAATTTTCGTTTCACCATAGCCCTTTCTTATAAATAAATCTAGCGCAGATTGTAAAATTAAGGATTTCCTTTGTTCTTTCTGATCATGCCGAATTGACATATCCCACACCCCTTTATTGAAAATCTTTTCATTGAAATATTATTCAATAAAATTGCAAATATCCCTGTAAAACATGTTGAGTTTCATCAGTAGAAGGGGGAACTCTTTAACCTAACGGAAGTCTTAATAGAAAATATCGGAAATTCAAAGAGGGAGTAATGGATTTATCTGAACTTACTGTGATGATCATAATTTTTAGTGGAATCATGATTTTTTTCTTAGTGCCCTTTAATAAGTATCAATGTAAGGAAATTCAACAACGACGCACTTTTCTCATTATTTTTAAAGACAGCTTACTGCAAATCACTTTTCATAAAAAGGCTTTACTAGCTTTTTTATTAGTAAGCTTTTTGCTAGCAGCTATTTGGTTTGGTTACGAACAAGAAGAATACCATTTCAATGCTCCTAGTGGTTATCCCCTTATTAGTACTCATTCCGAAGCAGTATTAGCTATTTGTGCATTTCTTGGCTATACGATTATTCTTTATTTACTTCTCGCATTATGGATATCTTTAAACATTTTAAAAAAAGGAAGAAGTAAACTTTAAATATTCCCATAAAATATGACGATTTTATGTACATTAAAATAGTAATTACACTATATAAAAACAATATAATCACTACTTTTATAAGTAAAACGAATTATCAGTTATTTACTATTCAACCCCTCTTAAAAATAGAACTGTTTTTCTAAAAATATATTTTACTTTCATAAGAAAACAATTTCCAAACCCAGTTCAAATCAATAATCTATGTAACAAAGCCTTTCAACATCTAACATAATCAACTAACTATTTTGTAAAATAATAACATCATTAAAATTAACATTTTTAATAAAAATACGAGTTGAACTTTAACAAAAAATAGCATACCATGAATTTCGAAAGGTGGTTCGCCATCATTCAAGCAATAACAATTTTCTTAAAGGGGTTGGAAATATGTCAGACGTTCTAAAGCAATTTGTTATGCCGAAAACAAACTTATTTGGACCTGGAGCAATTCAAGAGGTTGGTAAACGCTTAAATGATTTAGAAGTGAAAAAGACATTAATCGTAACAGATGAGGGTTTACACAAATTAGGCCTCTCTGAACAAATTGCTAACATCATTACAGCTGCTGGAATTGATGTAGCAATTTTCCCGAAAGCAGAACCAAATCCGACAGATCAAAACGTTGAAGATGGGGTTGCAGTATATCACGCCGAAAGCTGTGATTCAATCGTTTCTCTTGGAGGAGGTAGCGCACACGATGCAGCAAAAGGTATCGGACTTATTGCTTCGAATGGTGGACGCATTCATGATTACGAAGGCGTTGACAAATCTCAAAACCCGTTGGTACCATTAATTGCTATCAACACAACTGCTGGTACAGCAAGTGAAATGACTCGCTTTACAATTATCACAGATATAGCGCGCAAAGTGAAAATGGCCATCGTTGACAAACATGTTACTCCATTACTGTCAATTAATGACCCTGAGTTAATGGTTGGCTTACCCCCTGCCCTAACTGCGGCAACTGGTTTAGATGCATTAACACATGCGATCGAATCCTTTGTGTCAACAAATGCAACTCCGATTACTGATGCATGTGCGGAAAAGGTGCTTCAGCTAGTTCCTGAATATTTACCACGTGCCTACGCTAACGGTGCAGATTTAGAAGCACGTGAGCAAATGGTTTACGCACAATTTTTAGCAGGCATGGCGTTTAATAATGCATCGCTTGGTTATGTGCACGCAATTGCTCATCAATTAGGTGGCTTCTATAACCTACCACATGGCGTATGTAATGCCATTTTATTGCCACATGTTTGCCGCTTCAATTTAACAGCACGTACTGAGCGTTTTGCAACAATTGCTGAATTATTAGGGGAAAATGTTGAAGGGTTAAGCAAACGTGATGCTGCTGAAAAAGCAATTGTAGCTATCGAAAAACTATCAAACGATTTAAATATCCCAAGTGGCTTCCGGGAATTAGGAGCGAAGGATGAGGATATTGAAATCTTAGCGAAAAATGCAATGTTAGATGTATGTGCTGCAACAAACCCTCGTAAAGCAACTTTAGAGGACATTAAACAAATTATTACAAATGCGATGGGCCCAGTAACGGAAAAAGAAGAATCACTTGAAGCTATCGCACTTTCTTAATAAGTAATCAAACGGCATGTCTCCTGAAGGCATGCCATTTTTATTGTGGAGAAAAAGCATTTGGTCGTTGTATGTAATTCCAACACTAGCTATACTTTTCTTAAAAAGAATTGGAGATATGAATATGCGTTTAATCTCAATTTGTCCTAGTAATACCGAGCTTGTTGCTTATTTAGGGCTGACTGATCGGCTTGTGGGTGTTGATGATTTTTCGGATTGGCCATTAACAGTAAAAGACTTACCTCAGCTTGGTCCAGATTTATCGATTGATATGGATGCATTAGAGGCATTGCAGCCTGATCTTGTACTCGCATCCCTAAGCGTCCCTGGAATGGAGAAAAATATTGAAGCGTTACAAGCAAGAAACATTCCACACATTATTTTTAATGCCAATTCATTAGATGAAATTGCCCAGGATCTCCGTACATTGGGTATGGCCTGCGGTGTTGAAGAGCGTGCAAAAAAAATTTCTGTGGAATATTTACAATGTGTCGAACATCTTCGTTCAGTTGCACAAACACTGCCTAAGAAGCCTACAATTTATTGGGAATGGTGGCCAAATCCTATTTTTACACCAGGTAGAACGAATTGGTTAACTGAAATTAGTGCCATTGCCGGTGGGCAAAATTTATTTCAGGATGTAGAACTAGCAAGTGTACAAACTGATTGGGCAGATGTAGTAAGCCGAAATCCTTCCTATATTATGATGGCTTGGGTAGGAGTCGCTTTTGAGCGAATTCAACCAGCTAATTTATTAAAACGTTCATACGCTCAGGAGCTACAAGCCGTTAAACTGAAACAGCTTTATGTAATGGAGGAATGGCTTTATTGTCGCCCATCACCACGCCTACTAGAGGGTGCACTAAAGCTAGCGAAGTTGCTTCACCCCAAAGAATATGAACACATAAAGCTTCCTAGTTTTTTAGGTAGCTAAAACGAAAGAATGGACATTCACCAAAACGGGGTGTTGCAGAAGAGCCACACTTTTTCTTAATTTTATGAAGACATTAATTTTCCAACCAAAAGAAACATCCCTTCAAATTTCGAAGGGATGTTTCTTTTGGTGAGTCTAGTATCAAATTATGCCTCAGCATAATTGTTGCTGTCGCTTCGCTTTCGCACAGATAAACAATGCGTCTGGAACCGGCTTTGTGATTAGGCCTGCGTGGGGGCCGACACGATGTCGGTCATTTCGGTAATGCCACAGGACGTGGCGTTCTTAGACTGAGTTCCTCTATTTCAGCGGGTGTCCAAACACCTGCTGGAAGAAGTTAAACAAACTTCACCATATGATATTTTTTCTTACCACGGCGTACGATGCTAAATGCGTCCTCTAAACGATCCTTACCGTCAATTACATATTCTAATTCAGTGACTTTTTCACCGTTCACACTAATCGCACCATTCGTTACATCTTCACGAGCTTGACGTTTTGAAGGTGATATTCCCGCTTCTACAAGTAAGTCGACAATGTTTTTGTCTTCTTTCGCCATTTCAATAGAAGGAACATCCTTAAACGCATCCTTCATTTCATCAGCAGAAAGTGCTTTTAAATCGCCTGAGAATAATGCAGCAGTAATACGAATTGCTTGGTCTAACGCCTCATGACCGTGAATTAAGCGAGTCATTTCTTCAGCAAGGGCTTTTTGTGCCTTACGTAAATGTGGTTCCTCTTCTACAGATACTGCTAATGCTTCAATTTCCTCACGAGAAAGGAATGTGAAGATTTTCAAGTATTTCACAACGTCTGCATCCGCAGCATTAATCCAGAATTGGTAGAACTCGTACGGAGATGTTTTCTTGCCATCTAACCATACAGCACCACCAGCTGTTTTACCAAATTTCGTGCCATCTGCTTTTGTTACTAATGGAATTGTTATCCCAAATGCTTTTGTCTCTTCCTCATGCGTTTTACGAATAACTTCTAAACCAGTTGTAATATTCCCCCACTGATCAGAGCCACCTACTTGAATGCGGCAGTTGTAATGGTTGTATAAATGATTGTAATCAATCCCTTGAATTAACGTGTACGCAAACTCAGTAAAGGAAATACCTGTATCTAAACGTGATGCAATTGTATCTTTTGCTAGCATGTAATTTACGTTAATTAATTTTCCATAATCACGTAAAAACTCAATCGTATTCATATCGCCAATCCAGTCACGGTTATTGACTAGCTGAGCACCATTACCATCTTCTGCAAAGTCAAAAATACGTTCTAATTGGCTACGAATACCTTGAACGTTTTTATCAATTTGCTCAACTGTTTGCAATTGACGTTCTTCTGAACGACCAGATGGATCTCCAATCATACCAGTCGCACCTCCAACTAGTAGAATCGGACGATGACCTGCTTTTTGGAATCGACGAAGCGTTAATAAAGGCACAATATGTCCAATATGCATAGAATCCGCAGTCGGGTCAACACCACAGTATAAAGAAACCGACTGTTCATTTAATAATTTAACCATACCTTCAGCGTCTGTTTGTTGGTATAGTAGGCCGCGCCATTCTAAATCTTGTAATAATTCATTCGTCATTATTATTCCTCCTTAAAGTGTTTGTTGTTCGTTACGTGTAGGGGAAATAAAAAAGTCCCTACACGCAAAATATTGCATGCAGGGACGTTAATAACTAACGCGGTACCACCCGGCTTGAAGATGTCATCCATCTTCCTCTTCATTCAACCGCCTTTATCGCAGGCGCGCACGTCTAAGCTCCAAGCACGTAATTCGTCTCTACATTATGACCAACTTTCACCAACCGCTGGCTCTCTACACAGGGAATATAGATACTACTGCAAGCTCTTCCTCACTAGAAAACTATAAGCATTATTCTAAACGATTCTTTTGGATTGTCAATAACTATGTTCGAGCCAAATCAATATGTGCTATAATAGACAAGATTTTAGGAGGTCGATACATTGAAAGATTGGATTGAGAAAATCAATGCAAAGATCGATGAATTAATTCAACAAAAATGGATGAAGAAATTACGCATTTCAGGAAGTGTTGCCTGGAACTTATTTTTACTATTTTTAGTCTTTGCATTGGTGGGCACTGTATTTGCCGGTTCAGTTGGTGCCGGCTATTTTGCTTCACTCGTAAAAGAAGAGCCACTACGCTCTAAGGATGGATTACGAAATCTTATTTTTAACTATGATTCTACTAGTGAAATTTACTTTGCTAACGATATTTATATCGGAAAATTACGTACTGATTTAGACCGTCGTGAAACAACATTAAGCAATATTTCACCAGATGTTATTAATGCGGTATTAGCAACAGAGGACGAGTACTTCCGTGAACATAACGGGATAGTTCCAAAGGCTGTTATCCGCGGGCTACTTCAAGACGTAACTAACTCTGCCACTCAAACTGGTGGCTCTACACTAACACAGCAGCTTATCAAAAACCAAGTATTAACAAATGAAGTATCCTACGAACGGAAAGCAAAAGAAATTTTACTTGCTATGCGTTTAGAGCACTTTATGACAAAGGAAGAAATTTTAGAGGCTTATTTAAATATTATTCCTTATGGTCGTAACTCTTCCGGCCGAAATATTGCAGGAGTTGAAACAGCAGCGGAAGGTATCTTCGGTGTAAAAGCAAAGGATTTAACGCTTCCTCAAGCAGCTTACATAGCTGGTATTCCGCAATCGCCTTTTACTTACACACCTTTTACAAATACAGGTGCAATTAAAAGTAAAGAGGCTCTAAAATTGGGCGTTGATCGTATGAAAACGGTACTTTATCGTATGAAAGATGCAGGTTATATTGACGAAGCTCAATATAATGCAGCACTCGATTATGACATCACTGCTGATTTCCGTGCACCAGAAATGCGTGCGGAGGATCGCTACCCATGGCTAACGTATGAGCTTGAAAGTCGAGCAAAAGATATTATTGCTGAAAAACTAGCAGAAGAAGACGGTATTGATCCAGAGCGTTTAAAAAATGAAAAGAAATTAAATGAAAAATACCAGATTCTAGCAGACCGTGAAGTCCGCTCAAAGGGCTATCGTATTTATTCAACTATCAATAAAGACATGTACGACGCTATGCAAAAAGCAGCGGAAAATTTCAGGAATTTCGGTCATACTTACACCGTTAAAGACAAAGATCCAGCAACAGGTGAAGAAATTGATGTTCAAATGCCTGTACAGGTTGGCAGTATTTTAATTGAAAATAATACTGGACGTATTTTAAGCTTTGTCGGTGGTCGTGACTTTGAATTAAAAAAATATAACTATGCTACACAGGCAAAACGCTCAAATGGTTCAACAATGAAGCCACTACTCGTATATGCACCAGCCATTGAATACGGTGTAATTGGTGCCGGTAGCCCTTTAGTTGACGTTAAATTCTCCATTGGAGGATGGAGTCCGAGCAACTATATTACTAGTGATGAACGAGGGCTTATACCTGCACGTGAAGCATTAGCTGATTCACAAAACTTATCTGCTTTACGCTTATATGATGATATTCTTAACAGACGTCCTGCCGATTATTTAGTAAAAATGGGGATCACAACCTTACAGCCTGATGACTTCACAAACCTTGCAGCTGGGATTGGGGGAGTAAAAGATGGTATTACTGTTGAAGAGAACACCAATGCTTTTGCAACCTTCGCAAACAGCGGACAATTCATTGACGCTTATATGATTGATAGAATTGAAGACCAAAATGGAAATATCATATATAAACACGAAGTTAAACCTGAACAAGTGTTTAGTCCTGAGACTTCTTATATCGTTACAGATATGTTACGAGATGTGTTAACAAAAGGAACAGGTACAGTTGCAAAAAATACACTAAAATTCTCTGCTGACTTTGCTGCCAAAACAGGTACTTCACAAAATTATAAAGACGTTTGGCTAGTTGGCTATAACCCGAATGTTTCTCTTGGTGTATGGATGGGTTATGATAATAATCAATCACTGTATACATTTAATAATACGTATCAGCAGCCTAGCGTACGAATTAACAAACTATGGGGAACATTAATGAATTCTGTGTATGATGTAGATCCACAATTGATTGCGCCTAGCACTAGATTTAAGCAACCAAAAAATGTTGTAACTGCATCATTCTGTGGTATTTCCGGCTTAGCGCCTTCTGCAGCATGTTCTAGTGCTGGCCTTGTGCGCTCCGATTTGTTTAACGCGAAAGTATTTTTACCTTCACAGCCTGATGATAGCTTAGCTTCTTCTAGCGTTGTTACAATTCAAGGTAAAACATATAATGCACTTCCTAATACACCACCGGAATTTGTAAAGCCGGGTGGTTCAGGTATTAATCAAGCGTTTATTAAACGGATGCTTGGCAGACTCGGTGGTAATCCCGCTAGTCTTCTGCCAAAAAATTCATCATTATCGAATTCATCAGTATCTGCCGTTGATTTCCCAGCAGATAACAATCCACCAGTTGCAGTAACTGCTTCAATTAATGGCAATACATTATCTTGGACAGGCTCTTCAAATGATGTAGTCGGTTATCGGATCTATAACGTGGCAAACGGTGGGCAAACACTTGTCAATTCAGTGCTTGAATCTACACAAAGTATGACAGTAGCAAGTGGGCAAGCCTATGTAGTTGTCGCTGTCGATATTACAGGTCTAACTTCATCGCAATCGAACGTTGCTTCTACTGGCGGTAGTGAAGAAGAGCCTGAGCAAGAAGACAATAAAGAACAAATCCCACCGATTACACCACCTACTGACGGCAATGGAAATGGTTCTGGTGGTAATAACGGGAATGGCTCTGGTAACAACGGAAGCGGTTCTAATAACGGCAATGGTTCCGGTAATAATGGAAATGGCTCTAATAATGGCAATGGTTCCGATAACAATGGAAATGGCTCTAATAACGGCAATGGTTCCGGTAACAATGGAAATGGCTCTAATAACGGCAACGGTTCCGATAACAATGGGAATGGCACTAACGGAGGAGATAACGGAAACACAACCCCACCTCCTGATACACCTACCCAATAATACTGAATGAAGTTGACAGGCTTACTACAATTACTTTTGAATTGTAGTAAGCCTGTTTTTTTGTCATTATAAAGAGGACTACTAATTTGAAGAGGTGGAAAAATATGAACATACTTATTTTTGGGGGCACACGTTTTTTTGGTAAAAAGCTTGTTGAGCTCTATCTTCAAAATGGACATAACGTAACTATTTTAACGCGAGGTCAAAACGTACATTCTTTTGGATCACAAGTGAAGCAGCTAATTGTCGATAGAAATGATACCAATGCGTTATCACAGGCGCTAGCAGATACTACATGGGATATTGTCTATGATAATATATGCTATTCTCCAGATGAGGCTATTAAAATATGTGAAATTTTAGATGGTAAAACCAATAAGCTCGTTTTTACCTCGACTATGTCCACTTACGAAATAGACGGTATTGTAAAAATAGAAGAAGATTTTAACCCATATGATTACGAAGTTCGAATGGGTAGTCGTGATGATTTTTCATATGGTGAAGGTAAACGACAAGCAGAAGCAGTACTTTTCAAAGAGGCTACATTCCCTGTCGTTGCTGTACGTTTCCCAATTGTTATGGGTGAGAACGACTATACACGCCGTTTACATTTTCACGTAGAACGAATTTTAAAGGAACAGCCTATTTCTCTACCAAATGTTGAAGCGAAGATGAGCTTCATTACTGATGACGAGGCAGCAGCATTTTTATATTTTGCAGGCATTACGCCAATTGAAGGGCCATATAATGCGACAGCTACAGGTGCGATTTCGTTAAAAGATTTGATTGGACTTATTGAGGAAGAAAGCGGAAAGCATGCTAAAATATCTCTTGTAGGTAGCGATGAACAATCGCTATCACCATACGGTGTTCCAGCAGACTGGTATATGTCAACTGCAAAAGCAGAAAAGGCTGGCTTTACTTTTAGTAAACTCCATGATTGGCTACCTAACCTAGTAAAAGCATTGGTAAAAACAGCTACCATAAAATGAAACATCAATGATGCCTCGGCATCATTGTGTCCAGAATCGGCTTTGTGCTTAGGCCTGCACGAGGGCCGACACGATGTGGGTCATTTCGGTAATGCCACGGGACAAGGCGTTCTTAGACTGAGTTCCTTTATTTTCAGCAGGTGTTTGAACACCCACTGAAAGTTAAAAAGAATCTGCTAGATTTAAGGCTAGCAGATTCTTTACGTTATTATTTAATTATAGCAATATCGTTTTTAATATCGCTATTGCTTCGTCAATCTCTGCCTTTGATACTGTCAATGGAGGTAATAGACGGATAACGTTTGGTCCTGCCCCCACTAATAATAAGCCCTTTTTTTCAGCTGCCGCTATATAAGGAGCTACCTCTGCATCACCACAACCAATGCCAAGAAGTAAACCCTGGCCCTGCACCGTATACGAAGACGGTAGATTCTCTTTCAACTGCTTAACAAAGTACCTAGATAATTCCTGTACATTTTGTAAAAAAGCAGGTTCAAAGACATGATCTAGCACGGTTTCAGCAACACTCATCGCTAACGGATTACCTCCAAATGTTGTTCCATGTGTACCTGGACCAAATGTATCATAGAGCTCTGCTGTTCCAAGCATGCCACCTGTAGGGAAGCCGCCACCTAGTCCCTTTGCCAACGTCACGATATTTGGTTTTAATATCGTTTGCTCATAGGCATACCTTGTTCCAGTACGTCCAATACCTGTTTGAACCTCGTCAACTATCAATAAAATCCCCTTGTCGTCACAGGCTTTAGCTATTGCCGCTGCAAATTCAGGAGATACACTATTAACACCGCCTTCTCCTTGAATCATTTCTAGCATTATTGCCGCCACTGAATCATCAATTGTTGCTTCAAAAGTTGCCACATCATTAAAAGGGAGAATAGTAAACTTATCAACAAGCGGTCCGAATCCGTTATGTACCTTGCCCTGACCTGTTGCGGACATTGCTCCAAAAGTTCGCCCATGGAAGGATTTCTCAAATGAAATAATATGATTTTTTCCTGTATGCTTCCGTGCAAGTTTGATAGCAGCTTCGTTTGCTTCCGCACCACTATTACAGAAAAATGCATAAGAAAAATGTGTATTCGCTATTAATTTTTGCGCAACCTTCTCCTGCCCAGGTATATCAAATAGATTAGATATATGCCAAAGCTTTTCACTTTGATCATGGATAGCCTTCACTATGGCAGGATGTGCATGACCGAGACTCACTACAGCGATCCCACTTGTAAAATCTAAATATTTTTTCCCAGTAGAATCCTCTACAACAGTTCCTTGTCCTTTGACAATTTGAGCGCGACGTTTGCCATAGTTTCCAAATAAAGCACTCATTTGATCAACCTCCTATTAATATTTTGCATAAGTTAAAAAACCGAAATCATTACTCTTAACAACTATACTGCTACCGCTAAGTCATTAGAACGCTCACATTTATCTATAGCAAAAAATGGTTTTTATTTATTTGAAGTTAAAATTGTCGTACCTACTAAGGAATCCCCCACAATTTGCACAGATGGAATACCTGCACTTAAACATTCAAGAGCACCCTGAACTTTAGGAATCATCCCACCGTAAATATGACCTTCCTCAATCCATTGTGCAATTAAGGAAGGCGTTGCATTCGATTGGTATTCATCGTTAATTCGAATACCACTTACATCCGTGACAAGTAATAAGCTATCTGCACCTACAGCTAGCGCTATTTCACTTGCTACAGTATCACCATTAATATTCAGCGCCTGACCAATTTCATTTGCACCAACACACGCAATAACAGGGACAATTCTTGCACTAATTAATGTTTCTAACAAAGATGTATTTATCTCTTTTACTTCACCAACAAAACCGTATACATCTTTATCTAGATAATCCGCTACAATTAATTGACCATCAAAGCCATTTAAACCAATAGCTGCAATGCCAGCGGTTGCTAATTCATGAACTAGCGCTGGATTTACTTTCCCTATTAGCGTTGACTGTACGATATCAATGGTAGCTTCACTCGTTACACGAATACCATTTAAAGCATGAGATTCTACCCCTTGCGCGTCAAGTTCTCGATTAATAGCTGGACCACCACCATGGGTAATAATGAGCTCTACACCGTTATCTTGAAGTTTTTTAAAATTTTCAAAAAACGACTCATTTAAGCCTTCTAGTGTACTGCCTCCAAGCTTAATAACCATACGCTTACGAGCGGTATGATGCATTGATTTGAACGTAGTCATAGGTTAAATCACATCCCCAAGCATGCCCCTTGCCTTCACCCATCCCAAGTGACACATAGATTTTTACTTCATGCATTTTTAGAATTTGGATTAACTCATCTTCCGAAAATGGAACTGGTTCACCGTTTTCGACCATTGTTGCGCCACCAATTTGAATTGTAATTTTATCCGGGTCAACAGTTGCACCACTGTAGCCTACTGCTGCAATAATTCGTCCCCAGTTTGCATCACAGCCAAATACTGCTGTTTTCACAAGTGGTGAACCAACTACTGTTTTAGCAATTTTACGTGCTTCTTCATCCGAAATTGCCCCTTCGACTTCAACCTCGATTAGCTTCGTAGCACCCTCGCCATCTTTAGCAATCATTTTTGCTAAATCTTGGGCTACGGTTTTCAATGTATAGTAGAAGTTTTGCCAATCTGGATGTGCAGGAGTTAAGGTTTCATTTCCTGCTAAGCCGTTTGCCATGACAACTACTGTATCATTTGTAGACGTATCCCCATCAACCGTAATGGCATTAAAAGTAAGATTTGTGATATCCGATAATACCGCCTGTAAGACATCCGATTCAATATTTGCATCTGTCGTAATAAAACCAAGCATCGTTGCCATATTCGGTTCAATCATGCCTGAACCTTTTGCAACCCCAGCGATGATAACCTCTTTACCATCAATTGTCGTACTATAGCTTGTGTTTTTCATAACTGTATCTGTTGTCATAATTGCTTGAGCAAAATCAATAGCACTTTCTAAACTATCTTTTGGCTCTAACTGATTAATGCCATTTGCTACTGGCTTCATATTCATAATTTCACCGATAACACCCGTTGAGCAAACACCCACTAAATTTGACTCAATGCCAAGTTTTTCTGCCGCAAGGGATTGCATTGTTTGTGCATCCTTCACACCTTGTTTCCCTGTACATGCATTAGCGTTTCCAGAGTTTACAATCATCGCCTGCATTTTCTTTGTGGAATATACAACTTCTTTTGTTACTTTTAATGGTGCTGCTTGCACAGCATTCGTCGTAAATACACCTGCTACACTTGCTGGAACCTCACTAACCAAAACAGCTAAATCCTTTTTCTTATGCTTTAATCCACAATGTAAGCCAGCAGCCATAAAACCCTTTGGTGAAACAATATTTTTACTTGATAATTTTTTCATAATATTCGTTGATGCCAATAATGTCATAAAATGAATCCTCCTTATTATAAAAAGTAAGAAGCATACAGTTTCCCTGTATGCTATATCAATTAGCCTGGGCATAATTGCGTCCGGAATCGGCTAAAAGAAGTTAAATAAAGAATGGTACTACATCCAATCCTGTCGTTTGTGGTAAATCAAATTGAACGTTCATATTTTGAATGGCTTGCCCTGCTGCCCCTTTGACTAAATTATCGATGACTCCAACAATTGTGGCACGATTTGTACGACTATCTACTTTCACGAAAATATCGCAATAGTTTGAACCTTTAACGCGATTTGTTCCCAGACTATTAACATCTGTAACGATTCGTACAAACGGATGCTTTTCATAAGTATTCTGCAAACAAGCCACTAATTGCTTTTCCGTAACTCCAGGCATAACAGGTGCATAGGAAGTCGATAAAATACCACGTGTCATTGGCACTAAATGAGTATTGAAAGTAATTGCTGTATCGACACCTGCAAACATTGAAATTGCCTGTTCAATTTCTGGTATATGCTGATGCGTATTTGTTTTATAAATGGAGAAGCTTTCATTTGTCTCACTAAAATGTGTTGTTTGTGATGGCTTATTTCCGGCTCCTGAAATACCACTTTTCGCATCGATCACTAAAAAGCTTGGATCAATCAATCGCTCTTTTAGCAAAGGTAACAACGACAACAATACCGCAGTTGGATAACACCCTGGATTTGCAATAAGAGATGCATGTTGGACATGTTCTGCATTCCATTCTGTTAAGCCATAAACACTTTGTTGAATGATGTCTAGCGGCGCTGCCTTTTTGCCATACCACTCTTCATAGTTTGCTGGGTCCTTTAAACGGAAATCACCAGACAAATCTATTAACTTAGGACCTTTTCCTACTAATGGAGGTAATAGCTCACTTGTCACTCCAGAAGGCGTACTTGTAAAAACCACATCAAAATTTTCTAAAGCCTCATAATCAATTTTTTGTAATGGCGTATCAGCAATATTAACGAGATGTCCAAACTTAGAAGAAAAAATGACTCCTTCTTCTGAAGAGGTAAATAACTCAATCCGCTCCACCGCTTGATGATTATGTAAAAATCGAATAAGTTCTAATCCGCCATATCCAGTTGCACCAACAATTCCTACTCTCAATGCACTCACCTCTGAAATAAGTTAAAATTAGTATACGTCTGTATATTTATTAAGTCAACTGAATTTTTATTTATATTTTCGATTTTTATATTTATTTTTTGTATATACCAACATTAGTATAAATTCAGAAAAAAGAAGGCAAGAACTCTTTCGCTAATCGAACGAATTCCTGCCTTCCATTTATGCACTAACTGTATAAATATCAATTCCAACATCTAAACATGTTAGAGCTTTATTTTGTTTAGTTTACAACATTAGTCTTCCATCGTAGATAAATCGCCAGTTGGTAAATTTAACTCCCATGCCTTTAACACACGACGCATAATCTTACCACTACGTGTTTTTGGCAGCTTATCCTTAAATTCAATTTCACGTGGCGCTGCGTGAGCCGATAAGCCCTTCTTAACAAAATTACGAATATCTTCAATTAATGCATCTGAAGGTTCAACACCCTCACGTAAAGATACAAAGGCTTTAATAATTTCTCCTCGTACAGGATCTGGCTTTCCGATTACCCCTGCTTCAAGTACATCAGGATGCTCTAGTAGTTTACTTTCTACCTCGAAAGGACCAACACGCTCACCAGCTGTCATAATCACATCGTCGACACGCCCTTGGAACCAGAAATACCCTTCATCATCCATATAGGCAGAGTCCCCAGACACATACCACTCACCTTTTAAGAAATAAGATTCATAGCGCTCTGGATTGCCCCAAATTTGACGCATCATCGCTGGCCAACCACGACGAACAGCTAAATTCCCCATTGTAAAAGGAGGCACTTCATTCCCAGCATCATCAACAATCGTCGCATGGATACCCGGTAATGGTTTCCCCATAGATCCAGGCTTAATATCCATACATGGGTAGTTACAAATCATATGTGCACCCGTTTCCGTCATCCACCATGTATCGTGAATACGGTGACCTAGCTCTTCACTACCCCAGCGAATCACCTCTGGATTTAACGGCTCACCAACAGATAATACATGACGTAAAGAAGATAAATCATAATTCTCAAGCATGCCACTACCAGCACCCATCAGCATTCGGAAAGCCGTTGGTGCACTATACCAAACTGATACACTATAATCTTCAATAGCTTGGTACCAAGCCTGTGGCGAGAATCTTCCACCGACAACAAGCATTGTGATGCCATTTAACCACGGACCAAAAATACCATACGCTGTGCCCGTTACCCATCCTGGATCAGCTGTACACCAGTAAATATCATCTTCACGTAAATCTAGTACCCATTGTGTTGATTGATATTGTTGAAGCATTGCGTTATGAACATGCAGGACGCCCTTAGGTGCACCAGTTGACCCAGATGTATAATGCAATATCATACCATCCTCTCGGTCCACCCATTCAATTTGAAATTGAGAAGAAGCCTCTTTCAAGCGCTTATTAAAGTCTAAAATTTGAGAGGTTTCTTCTATATCAGAGCCTACCAAAAAAACGTGCTCTAAATTCGGTAACTTCTCTAAAGGTACTCGTTCAAGTAACTCTGGTGTCGTCACTAATACTTTCGCTTCACTATCTGCAAGTCTGTCATAGACAGCACCTTCCATAAATGCCTCAAATAATGGTCCTACAATAACGCCCATTTTCAATGCACCTAATAATGAAATGTAAAGCTCAGGTGAACGTGGCATGAAAATAAATAAACGATCACCCTTTACCAAATTTGTTGCAGATGTAAAAACATTCGCAGCTTTATTTGTTAGCTTCTTCATTTCATTGAAAGAATAAGCTTCTTTTCGTTTACCATCATTAAAATAAAGCGCGACCTTGTTTTTGCGATACGTTTCCGTATGACGATCAATAGCCTCATACGCCATATTCACCAGACCTGTTTCACACCAACTAAATGCTTTTTCTGTCTCCGCCCAATCATGTGTTGCTGCCGCTTCCTCATAATTAGGCAGATTGTGCTGCCCTGGTAAAGCTTTTAATTTCTCCATCATTTTCATCCCCATGAAACTACCCCTTTCTTTGCTATCGCCTTAGTACATTAGTAAGCAAATTCCAAAAATTGTAATTCCGTAATTTTCCCCCATCAAAATTCGCCACCTTCACCAAAGACAAATACGTTATGTAGCATTTGTTATACAACAGATTCAGTAGTACAAAGTAAGTGAATGCTTATTCACACTACATTCATCTGTTAAATAACAGATGCAATATAAATCTATTTTACACGAATTCACCAAGAATGTCCTAATATTTTTATTTTTCCAAAAATATAGGTATATTTTGCAAAAATAAGCGTTTTATCGCAAGAAATCAGCTATAATGGAATTATTAAACTCAGGTGGTGTAATTATGGAACATAAAAAAACTTTTTTTTCTGTCACAAAGGAAACAAAGCATGGTACTGTGTATGTGGAAGGACCTGTTCCTCCAGAAAAATTAGCTACATATTCATTCCACGAAGGTTTGGTTGCCTTTAGACCTCCAAAGCAACAACAGCAAGCCATTATAGAAATTGCAGGACTCCCTGAAGGACGAATTATTATTATTCGAAATGAAAACATTATAGTAGGCTATGTTACCTATCTATATCCTGATCCACTTGAACGATGGGCGGAGGACCGAATTGATAACATGATTGAGCTAGGCGCCATTGAAGTTATTCCAGACTATCGTGGTACAGGTGCTGGTAAAGCACTATTAGCTGTGTCTTTTATGGGGGATGAAATGGAAGACTATCTTGTTATCACTACTGAATATTATTGGCATTGGGACTTAAAAGGGACTGGATTAAATGTTTGGGATTATCGCAAAATGATGGAAAAAATGATGAGTTCAGCTGGCTTCGAATATTTTGCTACAGATGATCCTGAAATTACATCCCATCCTGCAAACTGCCTTATGGCACGCGAAGGAAAACGCGTTCCTGCTGAATCAATGGAAAGATTTGATAGACTACGTTTTAGAAATCGCTTCATGTATTAAACCAACACAAAGGGGATGAGTATATGATCGTAGAAGAAATTATGAATGATGAGCCTTACACGCTGGCCCCAACCAATACAGTGCTCGAAGCGCTGAAAGTAATGCGTGAAAAAAAAGTACGGCATTTACCTGTCGTAGATGAGGAACGACACGTTCTTGGTGTTATCACTGAACGAGATATTAAAGAGGTATTACCTTCCTCATTGCGTGATGAACCAGATTCTCCAGTTTTTAATGCAAAAGTGGAAGAAATCATGGTTAAAAATCCACTTGTCGGTCATCCACTTGATTTTGTAGAAGAGGTTGCACTTACATTTTATGAATCAAAGGTAGGTTGCTTACCAATTGTCTCTGGTGGGAAATTAGTTGGAATTGTGACTACTACAGACTTACTTTATACGTATATAGAGTTAACTGGTGCTACTGAACCTGGCTCGAAAATTGAAATACGTGTATCTGATACACCAGGAATATTGTTTGAAATCACAAAGATTTTCCATGAACATCATGCAAATGTCCAAAGCGTCTTAGTTTATCCTGACTCTGAAAATACCCAAAATAAAATTTTAAGTGTCCGAGTAAAAACACTAAATCCACTAGTCGTAATTGAAGATCTTCGTAAAGAAGGCTTCGATGTACTTTGGCCTAATTTACCAGGTATTTCGTTACAATGAAAAAGGCCGTATTTGTTTATTCGCCAGAGCAACTCGGATATAAATTTTCAGATACACATCCTTTCAATCATAAACGCTTGACGCTTACAATGGATTTGCTAAAAAATATTGACGCTCTAGATGATATGGATATTGTCCCGGCTCGTGTTGCTACAGAAGAGGAGCTTTTACTTGCACATGATCCAAAATATATTGATATTGTTAAAAGAGCAGGGCATGGTGAGCTTTCAGATGCACAAGGTGAAAGCTACGGAATAGGAACCGAAGATACACCCATTTTTGAAAATATGCATGAAGCAAGTGCTCAGCTTGTCGGTGGGACTTTGACAGCTGTCGATTATGTTATGGAAGGAAAAGCTGAGCACGCCCTCAATTTAGGTGGAGGGCTACATCATGGCTTCCGTGGCCGTGCATCAGGTTTTTGTATTTATAACGATAGTACAGTAGCCATCCGCTATTTGCAGGAAAAATATAATGCTCGTGTACTGTATGTGGATACCGATGCCCATCACGGGGATGGTGTACAATGGAGTTTTTATGAGGACCCAAATGTTTGTACATTGTCTATCCATGAAACAGGACGTTATCTTTTCCCTGGAACTGGTAATATTACGGAACGCGGAAATGGGCAGGGCTATGGCACTTCTTTTAATTTTCCGATTGATGCTTTTACAGAAGATGAAAGTTTCCTAGAGATATATGAAAAGGCTATGCGAGAAGTCTTTGAATTTTTTAAGCCCGATGTTGTGCTAACGCAAAATGGCGCAGATGCACATTATTTTGATCCATTAACACATTTATATGGAACGATGAATATTTACCGAGAAATTCCAAAACTTGCGCATAAATTAGCACATGAGTATTGCGGTGGCAAATGGATTGCCGTTGGTGGTGGAGGCTACGATATTTGGCGTGTTGTGCCCCGAGCGTGGTCCATGATATGGCTAGAAATGACAGATCAGCAAAAGCCGACAGGGCAACTTCCTCAAGCATGGTTAGATCGCTGGCAGCCTGAAGCACCTGTGCCTTTTATTCCAACCTGGGAGGATCCAAATCCTTTGTACGAGCCAATACCTCGGAAGGCAGAGATTGGAGAAAAAAATGCGCAAATGCTAGACAAAGCGCTACATATTATTCGTAATGAAAAACGCGTTTGACTTTACGCCTCACGATTCACGTGAGGCTTTTTTATGTGTGCTCAGTCATCTATCCGACAGTTTCCGCGATCTATTCGTCATTTCCATCTTTCTATCCGTCATTCTTGACGTTCTATCCGTCACTTCCTGCTTTCTATCCCTCTATAAAAAAACACGCAAATCCATTTTCAGATTTACGTGTTAAAATCATTATTTACTTTTTACGGATTCTCGATGTTCAATGCGATGAGGTAAAATTACTGCTTCGTCCTCAACAGGCTCTTTGTTCATTAACTTTGTTAGCAAGCGCATCGCAACAGCTCCTATATCGTACAACGGAAGCGCTATACTTGTTAGTTGTGGACGAACCATACGTGCTAATTTTGAATTTTCAAAGCTTATCACTTCGATATCCTCAGGCACATTTTTGCCTGCATCCTGCGCACCATGAATTAACCCGATTGCTAATTCATCACTACCTGCGAAATAGGCTGTCGGTGGATTTTCCAGTGAGGATAATGTTTCCCACGCCTCAATACCCATATCATAGCTAGATTCCTCTGCAGCAATTAGTGATTCATCTATAGGTAAGTCTGCATCTTGTAATGCTTTTTTATAAGCCTCAAGTTTGAATTTTCCATTAATCGTATAAGCAAGCGGACCTGTTACGAAGCCGATTCGTTTATGACCATTTTGAATGAGTAATGTAATCGCCTCATAAGCCGCTTGGTAATAATCAATATTAACAGTCGCGATTGTTTGTGATTCATCTACTGAACCTGCAAGTACAATCGGTACAGGTGAATGGTCCATAGTTTGTTGCATTTTCTCAGTTACTTCATCACTCATCATGACAATACCATCAACCTGTTTTCCCAGCATTGTATCCAGTAACTGTAACTCTTTATCTTCATGCTGATCTGAGTTGGCTAAAATAATATTGTAACGATACATTGTTGCAATATCCTCTACACCTCGTGCCAGCTCCGCATAAACATTATTTGCAATATCTGGGATAATCACGCCAACTGTTGTTGTTTTCTTACTTGCTAACCCTCTCGCTACTGCGTTTGGACGATATTCTAATCGTTCAATTACTTCTAATACTTTTTTTCGTGTTGCCGGTTTTACATTTTGATTGCCATTGACTACACGAGAGACCGTTGCCATCGAAACATTTGCTTCTCTTGCAACATCATAAATTGTAACAGTCATCGTACGTGCCTCCCTTTTTTCCTTTTATAGCCTTATCATACGATAATTTTCATATTCTTTTCAAGAACAAGTACGTACATGAAAAGAAAAACCAAGTACAAATAGTATTATTCTAGACATTATTTTGACACTATATAGTAAACACCGCCTGCCAATTAAGCAAGCGGTGTTTATTGAAAGAATTAAGCACGGATTTCATGGTTTTTCATGAAATTTTGTAGCGTTTCATAGAATGCATCAAATGTTGGTATATCCATTTGTTGTTGTGAGTCAGAAAGTGCTACAGAAGGATCTGGATGCACCTCTGCCATTACGCCATCTGCTCCGATAGCAATTGCTGCCTTAGCGCATGGTAATAGTAAATCACGACGACCTGTTGAATGCGTAACATCAACAAATACTGGTAAATGAGTTTCTTGTTTTAAAATTGGTACAGCTGAGATATCTAATGTGTTACGGGTTGCTTTTTCATAAGTACGAATACCACGCTCACAAAGAATGATGTTCTCATTTCCTTTAGACATAATGTATTCTGCTGCGTGAATGAATTCATCAATTGTTGCTGCTAAACCTCGTTTTAACAGTACAGGTTTGTTAGTAGCACCTGCTGCTTTTAATAATTCGAAGTTTTGCATATTACGTGCACCAATTTGGATGACATCGATATAATCCAACGCTTCCTCTAAATGACCAGGTGTAACAATTTCCGTAATAACACCTAAACCAAATTCTTCTGATACACGTTTTAAAATCTTAAGACCTTCTAATCCAAGACCTTGGAAGTCGTATGGAGAAGTACGTGGTTTATATGCACCACCACGGATTAATTTTTCACCTTTTGCTTTAATAGATGCTGCTACTGCTGCTACTTGCTCATATGATTCTACAGCACAAGGACCAAATACGAAAGATGGTTTTCCTTGGCCAATTAGCTCACCATTTACATTAATAACAGTATCTTCTGATTTCTTCTTGCGGGATACAAGCAATTCCTTCTTCTTATCCGCTTCAAGTTGTTTTAAAGCTGTTTTAAAGATTTGTTTAAATATATAATCAACCGTCATTTGATTTAACGGACCTTGATTGTGTTCCTTAATAAGATCAAGCATGTGTCTTTCACGAAGTGGATCATAGCGATTTACACCTTGCTTTTCTTTAATTTTACCGATTTCATCAACTACAGCTGCGCGTTCGTTAATTAGACGAAGAATTTCTAAGTTTAAGCCGTCTATTTGACTACGTAAGCTTTCTAAATCTTTTTGGCTCATGCTTTCTTGCTCCTCTCATCATGACAGACACTTTCAGAACTCTGAAATGTATGTTACATTTTTAGATATTAGCAATATTATAATCAAAGTTATACAGAATGTCACGTAATTTTAATTTAGCGCTTCAACTCGCTAAATTATATTGAACTATTACGAGAAAGGAAGCGATTACATTGGGTTCAAAATTATTTGCACTTGATATCGGTACACGTTCCGTTGTCGGCATTATTTTAACTGAAAATAATGACCACTTTCACGTGGAAGATATAATAGTAAAAGAGCATAAAGAACGTGCCATGGTCGATGGTCAAATACATAATGTCATGTATGTGGCAGAATTAATCAATGAAATTAAACATGAACTTGAAGACAAGCATGGTCCTTTGACAAAAGTAAGTGTCGCTGCGGCTGGTCGCTCATTGAAAACAGAACAGGCAAGTGTGACCATTAATATACGTAATCGACCAATTTTTACAGAAGAGGACATAAGTCGTCTAGAGCTACAAGCTGTTCAACAGGCTCAACAACAACTCCTACAGCATAAAGAGGATGTTAAAATAAGCCACTATTACTGTGTTGGTTATTCAGTTCTTTATTATCGTTTAGATGGAGAAGAAATTGGTAGCTTACTAGATCAGCAAGGTGATGAGGCACAAATTGAGGTCATTGCTACATTCTTGCCAAGAGTTGTTGTAGAATCACTTATTGCTGCCCTGAAACGTGCTGATTTAGAAATGGATGCGCTAACGTTAGAACCAATTGCTGCAATTAATGTGCTGATTCCCCCAACAATGCGACGTTTAAATGTGGCACTTGTTGATATTGGTGCAGGTACATCTGATATTGCTATTACAGATAAAAGTACTGTTGTTGCCTATGGCATGGTGCCAACAGCTGGTGATGAAATAACAGAGGCATTAAGTGACCACTACTTACTCGACTTTCCGATTGCCGAACAAGCAAAACGTCAACTACAAACAGAAGAAGAAATTTTAATTCAGGATATTTTAGGCTTCGATCAATATTATCCAAAAGAAGAAGTTCTTAAGGCTATCGATTCTGCTATCAAACAACTTGCAAAAGCCATTGGGGAAGAAATTTTACGTCTTAATAATCGTACAGCTCCTAAGGCGGTTATGCTTGTCGGTGGTGGTAGCTTAACACCAAACCTTACAACTGAATTAGGACTAGTACTAGATTTACCAGCTAATCGTATAGCTGTTCGAGGAATTGATGCTATTCAAAATCTTACGAGGGAAGATCATATTAAAGCATCGCCTGAATTGGTGACGCCAATCGGTATTGCCATTGCAGCAAAAAAAATGCCTATTCAATATATGAGTTTAACTGTTAATGATCAAGTTGTTCGTCTTTTCGAACTAAAGGAAATGACTGTTGCAGATGCATTTTTAGCAGCCAATATTCGAGCAAAGCAATTATATGGAAAGCCAGGACATGGATTATCAGTAAGTGTGAATGGACAAGATATTTTCATCCCAGGTGGGCACGGTCAACCAGCGGAAATTTTAGTGAATGGGCAACAGGCATCCACAAAAACAATTATTAAAACAGGAGATGCCATTCAGCTAATTGAAGGTCAAAACGGTCATCCTGCAACCGCAACAGTAAGAGATATTGTGGATAATGCTGCTATTAAAACAGTTACGATCCAAAATACAAAATATATAATTGAGCCACAAATTACTGTTAATGGCTCACCCGCATCGCTCGATAGTGCATTAAATGATCGAGATGTTGTTGTCTTTGATATAGCTGAAACAGTCGAAGATGTTTTTAAGCTCACAAATAATTGGGACTTATTAAAGCAATTCGAGTCCTTTTATATTCAGGTCGATGGAAAGCCACTTTATTTACCAGAGTTCTCAGCACAGTTGATGATTAATGGTAAGCCTTCTAAGATGGCATATGCTGTACAAGATTGTGATGTTATTACATTTCAACAACAAGCATCCCCTACTGTTCAACGTATTGCCGATCAAATGAATGTTTTACTTGAGGACAAAATCATGATACATTTCCAAAACGAGGTGTTAGAGCTAAAGAAGATGGCAAATGAAGTTTTCGTTAATCATGTAGTGGTATCACCTCTTTCTACCGTACCAAACGGAGCAACAATCTCATTTAAAGAAAAAGATCGCAGTCGTTGGATTTACCAAGACGTTTTCCGCTTTTCGAATTGGCAACTACCTACGACATTTAAAGGCAACTTTACGATTTTACGAAATGGTCAACAGGCGAGCTTCGATATGGAGATTTTCGGCGGAGACAAATTGGAAATTTTATTAGAACAGGCACCTATATCTTAACGAGAAAAATACTCGATGAATTCAAAAGGGATACAATACGTCATTGGAAAAACGTATTGTATCCCTTTTATTTATGCATTAAGCGCGAACTTCTTCATTTTTCTCTTCAGCTTGTTCATTTTTTTCATTAGCATCTTCTGCTTTAGGTTCTTCAGTAGGAATGAAATCTTCTAGTGGTTCTTCACCTTCGAAAGAAACAGTACCATCGTCAAAAACGGTTGGTGCTTTTGCAGACTTTAACGTCTTTACTTTTTCTACTAATTGTGTAGATTGCTCTTGAATTTGTTTCGATAATTGAACTGTTTTATCTTTTGCAGTTGTCGAGAAATCTGTACTCTTATCTTTTAAGTTCACAGCTTGTACCGCTACATCGCTTCGTAAATCTTTTCCTGATTTTGGAGCTAATAATAAGCCGGCAGCTGCACCAACTATTCCCCCAACTAAGGCGCCAATAACAAAATCTTTCATGTTCACACGCTCCTCTTCATAAATCGATTCTTGCGGATGATAAAGCTGTGGCAATGAACTTTCAAGCTGTTGTTCCTTCACTTCGTTAAAATTTGGCTTTTGAGTTGTCATGCAACAATTCCTCCCCATCTAATAATCTAATTTGCCTAGACTGGTTGTCCATCTGCTTTTCGCGGATGCATCTTCAACTTATGTCAAAGACTTTATTTTTATTCAGTTGACATTTAATGCCTACCGAATAATAATCACTTTTTACGGCCCCATTTTCTTTTCGGTTTTTCCGATTCTTCTGATTCAAAAGAATAAATATCTTCTTGAACCACCTCATGCGCCTGCTCGATGATTTTTCGTTTCTTCCACTTATCTGCAATGCCCATAGCAACATTGCTCCATTGAACTACCTGTGCAATTTTTTCCTCATTTTGTTCCACAGTTTTTGAAATCGAAGAAGTAATTTGCTGTACAGATGTATTTAAACCGTTCACAGAGTCACCAATCCCTTTGACTGCATGAACAACAGAATTTAACTGTTCAGATTTTTGCTGAATATCCTCTGCCAAGTTATTTGTTTTGGATAATAAGGAAGTCGTTTCGCGTGTAATACCTTCCATTTGTCCCTCGATGCCTGATAATGTTCCGGATAAGCTGTTAAGAATTGATTTGAGCGAAAATAATGTCATTCCGACACTCACACATAAAATTAAAAAACCGATTGCCGCAATTATTGCTGCAATATACAAAATCACTTCCATAAATAGACCTCCTGCTAGTAAAATTCTCTTTACTATTACTTTCCCTATCTTCGACAAAAAAAACTGAATTCCTTCTCATTTTGAAAAAAAACAGCTTATTCCTTACGGACTAAGCTGTTTCGTTGTTTTTTAGCACGTCTTCAAAAGCATCTTGGAATTTGTGAACATCGCCAGCGCCCATAAATAAAAATACTGCGCCCTCATGCTTTGTAAGCACTTCAATTCCTTCAGTGGTAATCACTGCACTGCCTTCAATTAAAGACGCTAAATCATGAATAGAAAGTGCGCCTTGTGTTTCCCTTGCAGAACCAAAAATATCACATAAGTATGCTGTATCTGCAAGACCGAGACTATCTGCAAAATCCTGTAAAAAAGCTTGCGTACGTGTAAATGTATGTGGTTGGAAAATAGCTACTAGCTCACGCTCAGGAAATTTTTGTCGTGCTGATTGAATCGTTGCACGAATTTCAGTTGGATGATGCGCATAGTCGTCTATTAAAACATTATTGCCAATATTCGTTTCTGTAAAACGTCTTTTTACACCTTTATAAGTGTTTAAACGTTCTTGGATAATGTCTGGTGATATACCTTCATACTGACAAAGTGAAATGACAGCTAAAGTATTTAATACCGCATGATCTCCAAATAACGGGATAAAGAATGTACTATAAAATTCATTGCGAACAAATACATCAAATTTTGTTCCCTTTGTTGTTTTTTCAACATTACGAGCCTCAAAATCATTTTCAGCCCCAAAACCATAATAAACAACAGGTACCTTCGCTTGAATACGTTGTAGATGTTCATCATCACCACAAGCAATAATGGCTTTTTTAACCTGTAGCGCTAATGATTGAAATGCTGAATAAACATCCTCAATATTTGCAAAGTAATCTGGATGGTCAAAATCAATATTGGTCATCACAGCATAATCAGGATTGTAAGCTAAGAAGTGACGACGGTATTCACATGCTTCCATCACAAAGAATTGAGCATCTTCATGCCCAGCCCCTGTACCATCACCGATTAAATAAGAAGTTGGTTTATACCCACCTACAACATGAGACATTAAGCCTGTCGTGGATGTTTTACCATGTGCACCAGTAATAGCAATTGACGTATAATTTCCGATATACTCACCTAAAAATTTATGGTAACGGATAATTTCTACACCGATTTCTCGCGCACGTTCTAATTCCGGATGATCATCAGGAAATGCGTTCCCTGCAATAACTGTCATACCTTCTTTAATATTATCTGGATTAAATGTAAAAATTGGAATATTACGATCACGTAACGGCTGTTCCGTGAAGAAATATTTATCAACATCTGAGCCCTGTACTTGTTCACCAGCATCAAATAAGATTTGTGCAAGTGGACTCATGCCAGAACCTTTAATGCCTGTGAAATGAAAAACTGTCATTAATTAAACCCCCCGGGAATATCAATATCCCATCTATCATCTATTAGGTGTATCGTATTTCTCACTAATTATTAGGTATTAATACCTTTACAAAATCTAAAAAATACGTACTAATCAACACATCTTGTCTATTATAGCACTATTTATGCATAAGGATAAATGTGTAACTTTTCTAAAAATACTAATTTCGACGTAAATCAGATAATCTATACGAAAACAATGCAATTCTTATTCAAACATAGCAATTAAATCTTCTTCCGTAATGTAACTTTCTCGTGGTTTACTGCCCCTTGCCTCTGACACAAAGCCATGAGACTCTAACATATCGATTAAACGAGCAGCACGATTATAGCCAATATGATATTTTCGTTGGATCAATGAAGTAGAAGCTCCTCCCTGCTCATATACAAAGCGGCAGACGTCTTCAAACAGATCATCCTGCTCTGCAGAAATCTCCGTTTTCTTTAATAGCTCCTCTTGATCAAAAATATAATCAGGTTCCCCCTGCTCACGAACATGTTCAATAATTGCTTCAATCTCATCATCTGTCACAAATGTCCCCTGCAAACGCACAGGAGCAGACATACCATTACCTAAATATAGCATATCGCCTCGTCCTAGTAACCTTTCTGCTCCTTGCCCATCTAAAATAGTACGTGAATCGATTTGTGAAGATACTGCAAAGGCAACACGTGTAGGAATATTTGATTTAATAAGCCCTGTAATAACATCAACAGACGGTCTTTGAGTTGCAACAATTAAATGGATACCACAAGCACGTGCCTTTTGCGCAATACGACAAATCGCCTCCTCAACATCTGCAGGAGACATCATCATTAAGTCTGCTAACTCATCAATAACTATTAGAATATATGGTAATTTCAAGCTATGTTCATTATTTTTATCTGCTATTGCATTATAACGTGTAATGTCACGTGCACCTGCATGAGCAAATAACTGATAACGTCGTTCCATTTCTTCAACAGCCCATTTTAGTGCAGCTGTAGCTGCCTTCACATCTGTGATAACCGGGCTAACTAAATGCGGAATATGATTAAACGGTGCAAGCTCAACCATTTTAGGATCAATAAGCATTAGCTTTAATTCATGAGGAGCAGCTTTATATAATAAACTAACCAAAATTGAATTAATACAAACTGATTTACCAGAACCTGTTGCCCCTGCAATTAAACCATGAGGCATTTTTCGTAAATCAATTGTTACAGGCTTACCTGTTAAATCCAAACCCAATGCTGCTTCTAGCGGTGAATCTGACTCAAGGAAAGATGCACTATTTGTCACTTCCGATAATCGAACAGCGCGAGATACACGGTTCGGAATCTCAATGCCAATTGAACTCTTTCCTGGAATCGGTGCTTGGATACGGATGTCTTTCGCTGCCAATGCAAGCTTCAAATCATCTGCTAGATTACGAATTTTACTAACCTTCGTACCATGGCTTACCGTTATTTCAAATTGTGTCACGGCAGGTCCTTGCATAATGGATTCAATTTGAGCTGAGACCTGGAAATAAGACAGCGCTTCAACAAGCGTATCTCCCTGCTGATCCATCCACTCAGTATCCTGCGTTTTTTCCTCAGGTGGTTCTAGAAACTCTTCAGTCGGCTTTTGATATACATGAACAGGCCTTGGTAGATTTTCATTCACTTGATTCGCTACTAGTGTTTCATCTGATATGGCAGTCTGTTCTTCATAATCATCTGAATCAATAGAATCTTCCTCAGGAATCATTATAGTTTCTTTAATGTGCTCATGGTTAGTAGTTGACCCTACTTCCATTTCAGTAGTTGCTGAAATTTCATCTAAGCTTTCTATATCTATTACTGTCTTTTCTAATGTTGATACGCTAGACATTGTTGCTACTGGTGACATTGAAATGACCGCTACACTTTCTGAAACAGCATCGCTTAGCGTTGAATGTTGAATCGAAACCTCTTTTTCATTCTCCTGTTGAGATGCCATTTTATTTTCCACTTCTAACGAAATATTCTCAGAGGGTATAGATTGTTGAGCTTCTTCTTTATAGGATGGAATTAATTTTTGTTCTTCATCCAAATTAATCAATTCAGAAGAAGGTTCCTGCTTCTCCTGTGTCTCTTCAACAATTGTTTGCTTAAGATTCTTTAATTGCTGTTGGGTTTTCCACTTTTCTTTATCTGTTTTTAACATTAAAACATTAAAAGGAATACGACTTTTTTCTTCCTTTGTTTCAGCTTCTACAGATTGTTCTTTTAACACCGCTTGCTCATCATCTTCCATTATTGACGGCTGAACTACCGTTACTTCACCAATATGGATTGTAGAATTTTCGATTTGAACCTGTTCCACGACTACTTCTTTCACATGAATTTCTGACTGATCAGCTGAAAGTTGTTCAACACTTAATTCTTGCAGAACAGCTTCTTTAACTTGATCTTCAAATTCAACAGCAAATGAGGTCGTTTGCGGTAAAGGTAATTCCGTATGCTCTACATCGTTTGGATGACTCATTTCTTGCGATAAATTTTCATCAAAAGTAATCGGTTGCTTTGCAGGTGCTTCCAAGATTTCAGGCATCTCAAGTTGTTCATGATCATCTTTTTGAACCATGCTAATAGGCTCTTTTACTTCTAGTATATTTTCAATGGCCTCATTTGTTGTCGCATCTTTTAAAGACATAGGGGCTACAGGTATTTCTGATTCTTTTTGGTCTTGCTCTTCCTTCCGTTTATCCAATAAATGCTCAATCGGGCTCGGCTTAGCAAAACCATAGACTGGTGAAGGGACATCACTTGGTACAAAACGCTTACGATTTGCAGGTATGCTACTCTCCACTATTTTTTTCTGTTGATCATTATTTTCTTTAGGTTTAAGTGTAGAGGGTTCATGTTGTGCATCCCGAAAAACAAGACTTGCTTTTGAGCGATTCCCTTGTTCAGGGTGATGTTCAGCCTGACTTCGTATAACAGTCGTTCTACCAGTTCGCTTTGAACGATTGGCTAATAGATCCCTAATGCCTGAAACCTCAACATCATAAACACTCGAATCAACAATATGATTATTTAAATGCTTAGGTAGCGATAATTCTTCAATTTGTTCGTAATATTCATCTTCCATTTGACTAAATTCATTTGATTGAGATGTTAGTGGTGATGGTGAAATTTCTTCATCCACTATCAATGGAAAACGAAAAGTCTTTTGCTTTGATACAGGTGCTTCTTTAAATGAATATTGCTGCTCAGGTTGCTCTTCACCATACTCTTCATACATTTCATCATATTCATATTCATATTCTTCTTTATTTATAAATTTATTAATTTGTTTTTTAAACCAATTCACATTGTTTCACTCATTTCTCTTACACTTCATTTATAGCATTGTCATATTTACTTAAAAACTAGCTCAATGTCTATAACAAAAAGCATACCATAAAAATGATATAGAAACTTGTATTTAGAGGCTCATTCTAGACAAAAAAATCGTTATGCTACTACCATCTTAGTAACATAACGATTTTAAGAATATTGTATATATTTTATCTTGTTGGTGCTTCAAATGCACTACCAGTTACTGCATCTTCCGGTAACACTAAAATTCCTTTTTCGGAAGGAGCATTAGGGATTGCTAATTCACGAGCTGAACATAACATACCGAATGAATCAACACCACGCAAATTTCCTTCTTTAATAAGCATTCCTGAAGGCATCACAGCACCAATTTTGGCCACGACAACCTTTTGACCGGCTTCCACATTAGGTGCACCACATACAATTTGTAATGTCTCTTCACCCACGTTTACAGAACAAATGCTAAGTTTATCAGCATTTGGATGCTTGTCTTTTGTTTCTACATAGCCTACAACAAATTTTGGAGAAAAATCAACATCAAGGCTAATGACTGCACCATTTTTTGCGATCGCTGCTTCAAGCTGTGCAACTAATTCTGGCGTTACTTCGACTGAACCTTTTTCCTCCGTTTGTATATAGCTGCTGGCATTAAATAAATTAAATGCTTTAATTTCTCCAGTCTGAGCTTCTTTTAAAATAGCAATATCGCCAGCTCGTTCTACCTCTGTTTTCACGATTGACTCATTTGCTAATTGTACCAGTAGTACATCTCCTACATGCTCTTTGTTGTAAAATACATTCATTGTTTCTCTTGCTCCTTTTTGACTCTGTTTTTTGCTAGTATAAAGATTGGTTCAAGTTCTCCATCTTCATAAATAAAAGATAATGACGTAATCGGTACAGTACCGACTGAGAAGAAATGCATCGTCATCTGTGCTAATACATCATACCCTGTTTCATTACGAATATCACCTATTATTAGTACATCCTGATGCGGCACGGATAATGTCATATCCCCTTCAATTTTAGTGCGCATATCTTTTAAAAAACTCTCATTTAAAATACGACTTGCATCATAACCATCATTGGCATTAACAAAATAAAAAATATTACCTGCCACTTCGTCTTTTTTATAAATAGTTGGAAGCTGCTTAACAGAAAAACGCGCCATTTCACGAATTTGCTCTAAAGATAATTGTAGTATTGCTAACATGGATTCATCAATAAAACGGTAGGTTTTTCCTAAGTCAAGCGCATAAAAAATACGCGTTTCAGCTGTGTGCTCCGTAGTGATAAACACATGTCCTTCTTTTGAGGCTTGAGGGTAGGATGTTGCGCGAATAACTGGATAAATTAGTGTAGCTGCTTGGAATCCTTGTTCCATCTCTTGCTCCATAGCATCAAAGGTTTTTTCGATTGTATACACAACTTCATCGATTGCAGCCCCTTGCTTGTCATTATATTTTGCCAATATGCCTGGCAGAGAAAGCTCCATCCCTTTGCCAATTTTTTTATGATTCAAACGCAATTTATCATGCTTTTTATCAAATTCAAAATCGAATTTCCCCTCACTTAGTTGCTGTTTTAATAGGGACACAAGTTGCTCTGATTTAATTTGTTTCACCTAGCTCACATCCTTTCTTTATAATCTATTTCGCTTTGGCGTAATTAACCGCTGTCGCCTAGATAAATATTACCGCTGAATGAAGAGAAAACGGCTCACATGTTTGTGAACCGCTCTGTTCAAAACTATCCAATTATCTAATCTTAACCGAATGTACGATTTTCGTCATCTCATGTAAATTATCCTCTATATGATTTGCCTGAGATATGGTCGTCATTTTTACACCACCACTACTCACAATTAGCTCAAATTCATCCTCATTGTCGGTTTTGGAAACAGCTGAAAAGCCGAAAATACCTTCCTTTTCATACGTATGTTCTTTGATTATGTTTTTTGATGTATCTTCTTTTAATAGATTATAATAGAGTTTGCTATCTGTATCTTCGCGATCGTTAATGAAAAGAATAAAACTCTCTTTTCCTTTTGCAATTAATATATTATATGCGTCTGAACTGTCTTCAACTTTAAAGCTTGAAGGTAAGTATAATTCTATATCTCCAATTTTATCAGTATGCCCCGCTGGCTCTTCTGCAAAAACAGTTTCTGTTATTTGAAGCCCATTTTCAATTTGTTCGTCGACAGATTGATTACAGCCAGAAAGTCCCAACAGTAGAAGCATTAAGCCTGTAGCTTGTAGCCATTTATGAGACATGTTTCCCTTCCTTTCATCGCTAACTTTTTCTCTATTTTAAAAAAATTTTTGCAAAGTTGCAACTTCACCGTTCCATTTTAACTAATTCTTACCTTCTACTCGTGTGCTAATGCGAATAAATATTGACCAATTAGAAGCGAGACAATATGCTCAAACATTGCTTGCCTACTTACTAAACCTTGTGTGAAAATACCTACAGCCCCAGCACCTTGGCGAATATCTAGACGTTGCGTATATTGCTCCATAACAGGCCCAAGTTCCTTCCCAGCTCTTATTTCCTGGGCAATTTCTTCTGGTAATATAATTTGTGCACCAGCAGCTGTATAGGTTGTATTGTTTGATACTGTAAGAGCACCCCAGTTACAAACATACATGACACCATCAATTTCAGTCACTCCACCTTCTAAACCAAACGATAATTGCGCACCTGTCTCATTCAATGCGTTCTTTGAACGATTTATTGCTCCCATTCGCGTTTCTTCATGAGTCCTCGGTTGATCAGATACTTGTGAAGAAGCCTTGATATAGGTAAAAATCGGTTTATCAAAATATTTTTTAGCTATAACTTCAACTGCTTCCGTTTTTGCTTTGTTTGTAGTTCCGATAGCTATGTTCATTTCCAGTCCTTCTTTCTTTGCATAGAAAAAGATGCCCCCTAAAGGCACCTTTTAACATGTATCAGTGGATGTTACTTTATACATTAGCGCGAATCGTCTCTAGTGTCGAACGATCTGCTTTTTTCACTAACTCTACAATTAAAGCTTTTGCTGCTGCATAGTCATCAATATGAATAATTGATGCAGCAGTATGAATATAGCGTGAGCAAATACCGATTACTGCACTTGGAACACCGTCATTCGCGGTGTGTACACGTCCAGCATCAGTACCACCCTGTGAAACAAAATATTGGTATGGTATATGATTTGTTTCGGCAGTATCTAAGATGAATTCACGCATGCCACGGTGTGTGACCATTGTGCGGTCTAAAATACGTAATAAAGCACCTTTTCCAAGTTGACCGAATTGATTTTTTTCTCCCGACATATCATTTGCAGGTGAAGCATCTAAAGCAAAGAATAAATCCGGTTTTATCATATTTGCCGATACTTGAGCACCTCGTAAACCAACCTCTTCCATTACATTCGCACCGGAATATAAATGCGAAGCTAGTTTTTCGTTCTGCGCTTCTTTCATTAATTCAATAGCCAGTCCGCAACCATAGCGGTTATCCCAAGATTTCGCCATGATTTTTTTCGGATTTGCCATTGGTGTGAATGGGCAAACTGGAATGATTGATTGACCTGGTTGAACACCAAGCGCAATAGCATCTTCTTTATTATCTGCGCCAACATCTATTAGCATATTTTTTATATCCATTGGTTTGGAACGCTCTGCATCTGTTAGTAAATGTGGTGGTATGGATGAAATTACACCAGGTATTGCACCATTTTTAGTAAATACTTCAACTCGTTGTGCTAGCATAACCTGATTCCACCAGCCCCCTAGAGGTTGAAAGCGAATCATTCCGTTGTCGGTAATGGAAGTAACCATAAATGCTACTTCATCCATATGACCAGCAACCAATATTTTTGGAGCATCAGCAACATCACTATGCTTTACACCAAAAATACCTCCCAAATTATCTTGAATGATTTCATCCGAGTACTTTTCTAACTCAGAACGCATGAACGCGCGTACTGCATGTTCATTACCCGGTGCGCCTGGTAATTCTGTTAATGTTTCAAATAACTGTAATGTTTCCTCATTCATGATGACTCTCTCCCCACGAAGTAGAATATTATTCCTTGCTTATTGTAACACACCTTATTTCTCAATTCGAAATATTGATACATTTCCTAAAAAGTGCTAAAGTGTGAACGTGCATTCACTCCTTGTACTATGCTAAAATGAAGCTATAGAAAAAGGAGGAAAGAAGTATGAAATTACGTGATTTTTTAATTGGTGTTGCAACTGGCCTAGCTGCCGCAGTCATTATTAAAGAAGCAAGTGAAAAAGTTTCTCCGTATGTACCTGCAGGACAAGTACTCGAAAACATAAAAAAGGAATTTAAAAAGGATGCGCCGATCGACGGTTCCTGGATTTTTATGAAAACAGACAATTTTACAAACGGCATTATGACGATTCCAGTATATCGTGGAGGTATCTCACGTATGCGCGAGGGTGAAATGCAAACATTTGAATTTGCAGCGGACGCCCGCTCAGGTGTTGTAGTGGAGCTAATAGAAGTATAACCTTACTCAGCGATACGCGTTTAAAAAAATTATAGAATCCTACTAAAGAAGAAGCCATCTCAGTTATTTGAGATGGCTCCTTTGTTTTACTCTGATAATCCTTTGTTGTTAAAGTACTTTTTATATTTTCGATAATAATTTAAATTATTTAACGTTAGCTTGACCCAACGTTTTGTATTCATATCTTGATTAAAGTAAAGAGAGTTTGTATATTTCCCTTCACGAATTAATTTTTTCGCTTCTAATTTAAGCTTTTCATTTGATGCATATTTGAATAATACACCTTTAGGAATAATCATCCATAAATGCTTATCCTGTACATAGGTTACATCCTGCTTAATATCCAGCATATGGTCGTCTGCTACATACTTCATTAAATTATGGCCACTTGCTGTTACATAATAGCTTGAACGGCCATTTCGTAAGTTAATCTCAAAAAGTTTATACTGTTTGTCACGCATATCATATTTCATATCGAAGTTAGCAAAGCCTACATACCCGATATCCTCTAAGAAGTGGCGTACTTGATCCATTATTTCTTCATCGTATGTTGTAACGATTGCTGCATAGCTACCAATCCCTTCAGGTGAATGCTCTTCTAAGATTGGATTTCCTAGGCACATTAACTTTACTTTGCCGTCTTTCCCAACATACGCATTTAATACACGCATATATGAATCATCGCCTGGTATGAATTCTTGAATAATCATTGTATCCTGATAGGTTGAGCTATAGATTGCTTTTAAAATGGCAGTTTTTTCAGCTTCATCATGAGCTACGAATACTTTTTTCTTACCTGGAAATTTACATGCCCAGTATTCCACCGAGTTAGAGGCTTTTAAAATAATTGGATAATCGAATGGTGGTGTAAAGTTTTCGTAATTATCTGCTGTCACAGTCGTTGTACCTGGGTACTTGAAATTGTACTTGTCACACATTTTATAGAAGTTTTCTTTTAACAAAATTTCATCCATCAGTGATTCATCAATGTATGGTACTGTAAAATGCTCTTGTAGCGCTGGTTTATTTTTGATAATAAGCTTTGCATAATCATCACCACAAGCTAATAACAGTAGTTTTTTATCAGAATATTTTTTTGCTACCTGTGCAAGTGCGGGTGCAAATACATCCTGTTCATTTAAGCGATCAATTTCTTGAAAATTTAAGATATGGCTGTCTTGTGTTGCTGTTAAATGTGATCGCCCTAGTACAAGTGGCTTAATGCCATATTCCTCGTAAAACGCACGTGCCATCCCATATGCATTCATATCTGATCCTAATAATACCGGTAAAAATGGTTGCTCAGTTGCCATGTTATTTCAACTCTCTTTTGTGTTTTAGTATAGTTTTTAGTGTATCATATTTTCCAAGATGTTCACGCAAAAAAGCGTCAAAAAAGAGAGGTATAGATAATTAGACTCAACATTATAACGTGAGGCTGATTTCCATTCCGATAGAGCGCTTTCCTGGGGGCGTCCGGGCAACAAATGTTTTCTGTGCGAAAGCGAAACGCTAACGTGGTGGCAGCAAAATGTTTCGACTGTGCGAAAGCGAAGCGGCAGCGGCACGATATTGGTCATGAAGGTGTTATCATAGGACTTGACCTTCTATCCAATGTCTTATCTGGGCGCTCTATAATAGCTATTTCTTGCCGATAAAAAAACGTGCGAACTCAAATCGTTCACACGTTTTTTAATTAGAATGTAATCATAGCTTGTCTGCTACGCTCTAGCTTATCTACAATTTCCTTACCTGTTTCATCCCATTTAATCATACGGTAATAAGCATCATGATAGAAAATAAAGCCGTAGCCGTTTGTCAGAGCTTCTTTCATAATACGTTCCTTTGCAAATACACTCGCCATTGGATAATCGTCATAAGCTAAAACCCATAAAGGATTTTGATGGGCATGTGTTGGCATAATATCCGCCATATGCAATAGCACTTCGCTATTTTGAGTCAATTTAATAATGGCATGTCCATCACTATGACCACCTGTATGAATCATTTCGATGCCAGGAGCTACCTCTAACGTACCTTCATACGTTTCAACTAAATGCTGAACTGGCTCCCAGTTTTCTTTCCAATACGTATTTTTCGAGCGAATATTTGGTTCACGCATTTCATCCCATTCAATTTTTGTTACAAAGATTTTAGCATTCGGGAATGTTGGGACAAGTACATCATCTTCCCATTGAGTTAAACCTCCAGCATGATCGAAATGTAAATGCGTCATTAATACTGCATCAATATCCGCTGTTGTTAACCCTAGCTCCTGTAAGCTTTCCGCTAATGTTGATTCTTCAGTAACACCAAAATTACGTAGTTGTTTTTCATTTAATTTGTTAAAGCCAACACCCGTATCAACAATATAGTTTTTACCTTCATATTGAATTAAAATCGGTTCAGTCGGTAACTCGATTTGGTTGTTTTCGTTTACCGGATATTTGCGTGACCAAAGTGGTTTTGGCACAACTCCAAACATAGCACCGCCATCAAGGCAAGTGACACCCCCGTTTAGCCATGATAATGACATATTGTGAAACTGTAACTGATCCATCCATACTCCCCCTATTTAGTAATGAATTGTGATTCTAGACGATAAATTGTCTGTCCTTTCGCAGAAAATTTCTGCTCGTATTCTGTCATAACATTATCCTCAGGCATATTCGCATGTAGGTCGAGTGATACATACTTTAGTAACATACCATATTCAGACAGGCTCATTAACGAATACTCGAACAGACCACGGTTGTCCGTTTTAAAATGGATTTCCCCATTATCCACTAAAATCGACTCATATAATTTCAAAAAATCCCCATGCGTTAAACGTCGCTTGGCATGGCGCGTTTTCGGCCAAGGATCTGAGAAATTCAGATACACACGGTCTACATCATTTTTTGTGAAATATTTATATAAATCTGCGCCATTTACTTTTAATAATCGTAAATTCGCTGGAGATTTAGCTTCTAAAATTTTTTCCAATGCACAAACAATGACACTATCATAAAGCTCAATGCCAATATAATTTATATCTGGATTTTGTAGAGCCATACCAGTAACGAATTGTCCTTTCCCAGTACCTACTTCAATATGTAATGGGTTGTCGTTTCCGAAAACAGCCTGCCAATTTCCCTTAAAGTCTTCAGGTTTTGGAATTATCACCTCTGGATGACTTGTAATCATTTCCTCCGCCCAAGGCTTATTTCTTAATCTCAATTTTTTTCCTCATTTCTTTCTCGTGAAATTATTGATTTTTTATAGTATAACGTATTCCCATAAAATTCGCATGAAATTATTGCAAAATGATAGTTTTTAACTTCTTTCAGCGGGTGTCCAAACACAAATTCGAATCCAGACGCATTGTTTATCTGTGCGATAGCGTAGTGCACACGTAGCGACAGCTACAACAAATGTTTTCTGTGCGGCAGCTACAAATGTTTTCTGTGCGATAGCGAAGCGGCAGCAACAATTATGCCGAGACATAATTGATTAATCCTTCGAAATAACCTGCCATGCATCTCGGTGGACAGAACAATGAATCTTCGTCCCCTGACTCATTTCACCGATATAGTTACCATCTGTATGACAATCTACATCATTAGCCTGTACGAAAATATCAAAGTCGTTGCCCTGCAAAAAAGTTATCTCTTTAAATTTTGTATGTTTTTCAAAAAACACAGTGACAAATACAAGTAATAACTTAAGACGTGAAATGCCATGAAGGATTGTTATTTCTATTTCTCCATCATTAGGTTTAGAGGAAGGAGAAATCTTCATGCCCCCTCCAAAATAAGGATGATTACTCATAGCAACAAACCACACCTGCTGAAACTGCCATTCTTGATTGTTTGAACGTATGGTTACATCAAAGCGCTCAAAACTAAATAGCCCTCTCACAACAGCCGCAGCATAGGATAACTTGCCGAGTCCAATTTTATTGAGGTAAAACTTCAATCGAGATTTATTAATGTGCTTTGTGACAAATGCATCAAAGCCCACACCCGCATTATTGACAAATATCTCTTGTTGGAGAGCATCAAACTGAATATTCCCAGTATCCATCGGAAGACTAGCCAAGTCTGCCTGTAAATAAGCTTCAATTTGTAACGCATTTTGAAATGTTGTGAAGTATCGTGCAAAATCATTCCCAGAGCCAGCACGAACCACACCAATAACTATATATGCATTATGTACAACACCACTTACAACCTCATGTATTGTGCCATCTCCGCCAACAATAACAATTAGTTTTTTAGTTTGTGCATCTTGTGCCCATTGTTTTGCAAGTTCCTGTCCATGACCTTCATATTCTGTGAAGGCAACTTGATAGTTGATTGTTAAATGGCGTTGAAGATGTCCCCAAACTTTCTTACCTTTTCCATTGCCCGCTGCTTCATTCACAATAAATAATACTTGCATTCATTAATCCTCAGTTGGTCGAGAAGATTGCTGCCAAATATCTCTATTAAATGATGTTGTTTGTACATTATTTAAAATCGTTTGGGAAGCACGAATTTGCATATGTTTCATAGGAGAAGAAACTTTCTTTAATTGCTCCATCCATTCCCCATAATTTCGATGATCAACAAATTGAATTCCATAAGGTGATCCAGGATAGTCGAAATATCCACTATGTGTTAATACAACCTTACGAATTGGCATGTCAATATTGTCTTGCTTAAATAATTGAGTTAATACTGATTCCATCCGACTTAAATTAATCGTTGGATTAAGGACTTTCGAATCCTTCGTTCCTACTTTTTTTATCCAAAATCGATCACTGCTTCCTACATACACTGCTTGTTTTTCTGCTTCTAAAACGGTGATACAAATACATTCTGTCGGTGACATTAGCACAACATCAAGCTCAATGGGTGCCTTTCTGATTTGTAATATTGGATAATAAAAAAGCAAATAATTATCTGGTAATTGTTGCAATAAATTACGTAGCAAAGAATCACGTATAAAACGAGGATCTACATAAGACTTTTCACGCAATGTCGAACTTGCCCATTTCATTTGAAAATGGAAAAATTGATCGATAAACATTCGTTTCAATTCATGAATGGACTGTGGTGCATAGACAATTTTTGGTTCAAATGTTAATGTCGTTTCTTCCTCTGGTATGCTATCTTCATCGCTAACCAGTTCATTCGATATTTCTACTTGTTCAACGTCCTCATGCTCAACCTTTTGACGCCCTGCAAATATTTTTTTGAATAAAGTAAAACGCTCTTTCTCTCCAAAAGAATCATTTTCTGTATCGTTATCGGCATGTTGCCACTCACTAATATCTTCACCTAGCTCCCACTGTCGCTTAACTCGCTCCCATTGACTTTTCTTTAAGCGTACAAATTGTGTTGGATATCTTGCTAAATCAATTTGATAGCGTGAAATATAATCTTGTAATTTCACCAATTGTGCCATTTTAAGGTCACTCCAATCTTACTCACTCTATATGTAATTTGACTATATTCCACTTTTGCTTCGGAGAGATATTACATCAATCTCATCAAAAATAGTCATTTGCATTCATTACATCGACATTTGCTCTCAGACTTTAAATTTCTGAAGTTGAATCATGTGCAATAAACATCATCTTATTATTTTACATGACGTTTCAGGAGAAAACATCCAAAATTTGTTCTATATCAATTTCGCCTTGGCGTAATTGCGTCCGGATTTTGAATTGTGCCCGCACAATTCATTCCTTTCAAAATCCGTGACATCCGCCGGAGGCTTTGGGCCAACGTGATGTTGGTCACTCAGTCGTTGCCACAGGACGTGGCGTTCTTAGACTGAGTTCCTCTATTTCAGTAGGTGTTTGGACACCCACTGAAAAAGTAATCAAAATCACATTCATCTCATCACCTATAGAGGTGGAAGTCTTCTGCTGAATGAAGATAAAAAGAGAACTACCTTAGTAGCTTGGAAAAACCAAGTTTAAGGTAGCTCTCTAGAAAAATTCACTTATTTAGCATTAATAGAAAGCGGTAATTTTGCTTCGAATGCTTGCTGTAATTTACGAGTCCATTCACCAGGAACTCCAGCACCAATTTTGTTACCATCAACATCGATAATAGGTGTTACTTCAGAGGATACAGATGATACAATTACTTCATCCATCGTTAATACATCTGCCTTTGTCATTGGCTCTTCAATAACAGGTAGATTAATTTCCTCAGCACATTTTAAAATTACTTGGCGTGTAATACCGTTTAGAATGAAGTTATTTGCTGGGTGTGTATAAAGCTTACCATCTTTAATACCATATACATTCGCTGATGAGCATTCTGTTACGACGTCTCCTCGGTGTAAAATAGCTTCATAGCAACCCTTTTCAGATGCTTCTTGCTTTGCCAGTACAGCACCAAGTAAATTTAAAGATTTGATGTCACAGCGTAACCAACGGATATCCTCTACAAAAGTTGCCTTTACACCTTTTTCAAAATTTCCATATGAACGCTCACCAGTTTTAACATTCCCTGTTAATACAGCTGGAACACTTGCATCCGGGAAAATATGATTACGAGAAGTAGTCCCACGTGTAATTTGGAAGTAAACATGGCCAGTGTCTAAATTATTTTTTTCAATAAGATCATGTAATAATTTGTGTAATACGTCTTTTGTATAAGGAATGACAAGACGAATTTTTTCGGCACTTGCATAGAAACGATCAATATGTTCCTGCGCTGTGAACATGTTGCCATTATAAACTTTGATTACTTCATAAATACCGTCACCAAATTGGTAACCTCTATCTTCTGGTGATACTGCAATAGATCCTTCTTCAACAATTTGGTCATTCCATAATGAATATGCCATGTTTCGCTCATCCTTTTCATTCTTGAGTTATTTTTTTCCTGCAAGTTCAACAATTGCTTCAGCATAAATAGCTGCTGCCTTTACGAGATTTTCAATGACGACAAATTCATCCGCACGATGCGCTACATCAGGCTCACCAGGGAATAGCATGCCAAATGCTACACCTTTTTTCATCACACGTGCATACGTGCCACCACCCGTAGAAAGTAACGGTGTTTCGTAATCTCCTGTTTGACGTCTATAGATATCTGCTAAAGTCTGGATGAATGTATCATCCTCGCTTACATAATGAGGTTTTGAGTCATCTTGAATATCCAATGAAAATCCTTTTGCCACAGCTAAGCGTTGTGCTTCCGTGATTTTTTCATCAAACGGATATGTGACAGAATAGCGCATACTAATTACCATACTGCCACCTTTAGCCACATCATATTTAACAATACCTGGATTTAACGTTGTTTTGCCAGACATTTCGTCCTCAAACTGTAAATCAAGCTTGTTGCCATAATGATCTTGATAAAAAACATCTGCGATAAAGTCGACAAATTGTTTACTTGCCTCTGTCGTCAACTCTTGTTGTAAAAATGCTGCAAGATAAACAGCTGCATTGACACCTTTTTCTGATTCCATTGCATGAGCTGCTTTACCTTTGATAGTTATTATATAGCGAGAAGCCTCGATTAATAAAGAGCCTTCTAGCTGATTTTTACTTAAAAATGTTTGAAAATTCTGTTCGAATTGTGAAGAAACAAATTGCACTGTCGCTTCTGCAAAATCAGGTACCATATTTGGTCGCTTTCCAGCATTAAATAGTAGTAGCTGTTCTTTCGTTGCATCACCTATTTTATTTTGAGAGAACACTAACTCTGCAATGCCTTTTTCTGCATTGATGAGCGGGAAATCTGCATCTGGTGCAAAACCAATTGTCGGCATTTCCTCATGTTTAAAATAGTGGTCGACACAGCGGAAGCCTGTTTCTTCATCCGTACCGATAATCATTCGTACTCTTTTAGTGAGCTGAATACCCGCATCTTTGACAAGCTTCATAGCCATCCATGCTGCAATAGTTGGGCCTTTATCGTCTATGGCACCACGAGCGTATAGCTTACCATCTGCAACAGTACCGCTAAATGGTGGGTATGTCCAGTTTGCCTCATCACCAACCGGTACAACGTCAACATGACATAAAATGCCTAATAAATCTTCACCTTCACCTATCTGTATGTGCCCTGCATAATTATCAACATTTTTCGTCTGCAGTCCTTCTGCTTGGCCCTTTGCTAATAACCATTCAAGAGCCTTTAACGGACCATCACCGAAAGGTACTTTAGTAGTAATAGTATCCTCATCGAGTACACTATTAATTTGCACAAGCTCCTGTAACTCTTGTATTAATTCATCTTGCCTTTCTTTTGCAGCTTGTAACCAATCCATACGATGTACCTCCTCCAATGTATTAACATTATTCTACTCTTTACAACATAAATGACAATCATCTTTCTGACAACTGTTTTCAAAATCTACCTCTAACACTACCACATATAGCATCTTTTTCACCTATTCCCATAAAATACAGTACGAATTTTGTGGGATAATTGTAAATTTCCCTTGCATTCACTAGAAAATCAACTAGCTTTTCGATATAATGAAGTTATCAGAATAATTTTTCTGACTATAAAATTAGAAAAGGGGATGTCTAAGGCAGCTACTTATTAGCCTAAGTGCACTCCGCACATATTGTCGTCCGCTAGTCTTTGCCAAGAGAATTAAGATGAAGGAGTGGTTTTTATTTATGAAACCAACTACTGATCGAATGCTTAATCGTATTAAAGACGTGTACATGTTTATTTTAGACAAAGGAACCGTGTCTACACAGGATTTAGTCGAAGAGTTTAGTATCACTCCTCGCACCGTTCAAAGAGATTTGAACGTGTTAGCCTTTAACGATTTGGTGATGAGTCCAAGTCGAGGCAAATGGACAACGACGAGTAAAAAAGTTAAAATGACGTCTTAGTTTTTACGTTTAACACGTAAAGCATTTAGTATGAGAAAAGAATGACCTTTCGTCGGGGTCATTCTTTTTTGTCTTATCTTCATTCAGTAGAAGACTCCCACCTCTATAGGTGGTGAGATGAATGCGATTTTGATTACTTTTTCAGTGGGTGTCCAAACACCTACTGAAATAGAGGAACTCAGTCTAAGAACGCCACGTCCTGTGGCAACGACTGAGTGACCAACATCACGTTGGCCCAAAGCCTCCGGCGGATGTCACGGATTTTCAAAGGAATGAATTGTGCGGGCACAATTCAAAATCCAGACGCAATTACGCCAAGGCGAAATTGATTTGACTATTTACAGTTGCTTAACAATCCGTTACACTCGAAACATTCTACATGTTGAGAGGAGGATTTTCTATGAAACTGTCAAAACTGTTTCATCCTCTAGTTTGGATTATTTTGGGTGGAACTATTTTCACACGCATTGCAAGTTTTATGGCGATGCCCTTTTTAGCAATTTATTTACATAACGAAATTGAAGCCTCTCCTTTACAAATAGGATTGACAATCGGTATTGCTCCTCTAATCTCCACTGTCGGAGGATTCTTTGGTGGATATTTAACAGACCGATTCGGCAGGAAAAGCGTCATTTTACTAACGATTATTGTATGGAGCATCGTATTCTTTGGCTTTGCAACAGCACAGACTGTTTGGTTCTTTGTAGCATTAAACGCCTTAAATGGCTTATGTCGTTCCTTCTTTGAACCTTCGACTCAAGCATTAATGATCGATTTTACTCCAGCTGAAAAACGCAAAAGATTATTTTCCTTCCGCTACACAGCCATTAACATAGCGGCTGTGATTGGACCTATTATAGGCGTTTATATTTCTCAATTGTCGAGCCCAAGTATCCCTTTCATGCTGACGGGAACTATGTATATTATTTATGCTGTATTTTTATTTTTTGTTTTGAATCGCTATGAAATGCAGCAACAAAAAGCTTCTACACAAACAAAAATATTTCAAACCTTTACTATACTATTAACGAATCGCGTTCTACTAAGCTTTATTTTTGGTGCCATTTTAATAAATATTGGCTATTCGCAATTTGATTCAACATTACCACAAGTCATCGAGCTTAACATTGAAGAAGGTACCAAGCTCTATTCCCTCCTAATCTCACTCAATGCAGCAGTTGTATTATTACTACAATTGCCAATTAGTATACTGTCAGAACGTTTTTCTTCGACAGTTACATTATTAGTAGGTATCGTGCTATTGGCCATTGGACTTTTATTATTCGGCTTTTCGAATAACTATCCACTCTATATCGTCGCAATGATTATTTTTACGATTGGTGAAATTTTCACCTTTCCAACAATGAACGTCATGATTGATGAGATTGCACCTGATACACAAAAGGCAACCTATTTAGGTGCAGCACAATTCAAAAACCTAGGGGGCTTTATTGGACCAATCCTTGGTGGCTGGCTGTTAACACATTATGTCGATGCAATGTTTGTGATAATTGCAGTTCTTGTTTTATGCAGTTGTTTATTTTACAGACCAAAACTTAAGCCTCAGTAATAATACAAATATAGATAAAAATCGCTCCATCCCTATTTAGCGAATCAGAAGTATTTGAAATACTTGCTTAGACTCGCTGCCATAAGATGGAGCGAATGATTATTTTTATTCTGTATAGCTTTCTACTTCAGTAGCAACCTCATCATAACTGGAGTATTGGTCTTTACCAGCATTTTTTGATTGATATAATGCCGTATCTGCACGCTCAAATAAGCTCTTTTCTAATTCATCAGTTTTTGTGCATATGGCACCGCCCATACTGACTGATAATACAGACCATTTATCATTAATGGCATTGTCCCCATACTTTAAGTAGCGAATCTTTTCCAATATCGAATTCGCTAATTGCTGCATATACTCTTCATTCGTGTCATACAAAACAATTGCAAATTCATCTCCACCAAATCTAACAACAAAGCCACTTTTTTTCACTTCTTGCTTTAAAATTCTCGCTGTTTCGATTAGGATTTTGTCTCCCTCTACGTGACCAAACTGATCATTTACTTGCTTAAAATTATCTAAATCGATCAGCAATAAACCAGGCTGATTTGCCTTCCTTTTCTTTAACAGATTCTCCATTTTTCTAATATAAGTAGCACGATTATAGACATTCGTTAACGGATCATATGTTGCAAGATGAATGGTATTAGAAAGTATTTTGTTAATGACTATTAGCATAACGAATGAAGTTACTAAGGCAATACCAAGCAATTTCCAAAACTGCTGTGTATTTTTAGTGAGTGCCTCTATCTCCGTAATATTCCTATATTTCACATATACAATTCGTTTAGTGGCTTCTCCTCGAACGGTTTCTGCTTCATATGGTAAAAAACGATATGTTTCAATAGAATCATTTTTAAATTTCTTATTAAAATCAGTTGGTTTCATCGTTTTTCTAGCTAGCTCGAAATTTTTTTGAAATACTTCTGATTGATCCTTTATCGTATTTCTAGAGCCCTTTGAATCATCAAAGAAAACCCCACCTGCACTTATCGTCTGTACGTCTATTAAATCCGTATATTTATCAATTAAATATTTAGCAGTCTTCCCAAAATTAAAGGTTTGAAAAACAGGATCCTCAAGTAAGTCTATACCTAGCTCAAATATATATTTCTTGTCAGGTGTTGCTAAATAGCTAAATTTTCGATACTTCCCAGTTGTAGTCGAGATATCGATACCATCCGTGTAGAATTCACCGCTTGTTCGTCGTTCATCTAGTAAAGCAGAAAAACGTTTGCAGCATGATGAAAAATTCAACCCTTTATCTTTTTCAAAAGTTGAGTATATAACGGTATTTGATTGATCGAGTATGTATACATCCATCCCATGCCCATCTTTTATCTTCTGCAAGTCCCATGTTGCTATATCTGGATTCTTACCATAATAGGTAACTAGCTTTCGGAGTTCCTGTTCCATTTGCTCAGAGATACTTTTATCAAAATAAAAATGTGCATTATCTACAGCTTGCATATCTGTAAGAATATGATTTTCAATTAACGTTCTATTCAAAGCTTCTTGTTTTTTTATATCTGCTACTAAAATTTGCCTGTTCACATTAGAAACTACAGCAACTAGTATTAACGCAAAGGCAATTAAGGATATTAATAATTTTATTCTCAGGTTTTTCATTAACTTGTCCTCTACTTATTTTCACCATCAATTTTCCTAGATTATTTAGAAATTTTATCTCGTTTAAAGTGGAACTTAATCATTGGGGAGTTCTCCTCATCAATCACTAATTATTAGTCTACACCAATCGAGTATATAAGGGGAGTTAATCTCCTACCTTTCATTGCTTTCACTAAATTTTGAGGTAGGACTCTTTACTATTATTGAGTATTACTTTATTAGTACAATAGACTCGAAAGTAATTCTTTATATGATATATCATATTATACAGTTATTGGTTTAAGTATGTATATAAAAAAACCGATGCTAATTATTGTTAGCATCGAGTTTTTCTTTAATCCTTATTTTGTAAGCAGTCTAGCTCTTCAGCCGTTAACTCTCGATATTCACCCAATCCTAGGTTTTCATCTAGCTTTAAGGCCCCCATCGACAGACGTTTTAAATATATTACACGTTTACCAACTGCCTCAAACATACGCTTCACCTGATGAAATTTTCCTTCTTGAATAGTCAATTCAATTTCAGATTGCTGAGCAGATTTTACTATGATGAGCTCTCCTGGTTTTGTTACATATCCATCGTCTAGCTCAACACCTTGTGCAAATTTCTCGCAATCTTCCTCAGTCACAATTCCTTCTATTTTTGCATAATAGACCTTTGGTACATGCTTTTTAGGAGACAATAAATTATGGGCTAACACTCCGTCATTTGTTAACAACAATAATCCCTCTGTATCTTTATCTAAACGCCCAACCGGAAAAGGTTGAAAATGTTGATGTAACGGTTCTAACAAATCAATGACAGTTTCATCCCGCAAATCTTCTGTGGCAGAAATTACTCCAGGAGGCTTATTCATCATAAAGTATACAAATTCAGTATAAACAACACGTTCACCAAAAATGGAAACATCCTGCTTTTCAGTGTCAACATGTAATGCTGCATCCTTCACATATACGCCATCCACTGTCACCGCTTTTTGCTTTAGAAGTTGTTTCACTTCCTTGCGGGAACCGTAACCCATATTAGCTAGTAGTTTATCTAATCGCATAGTACCTCCTATTTAATGCCCAGTTTGTTTGTGATTCTTGTCAAACGTTCACCGAGAAGTTTTTGAGCTAAGCCTAGGCGTAAAGATAAATAGCCATATACGGCAACACCTACTCCAGCACAAATAACAGAATACACTAATGCGGAGAATTTACCATCTACTGGACCTATTAATAACTCTAAAAGTTTATGAACGATCAATACACTTACTGCCATCGCTGCAGTCAATATAGAAATCAGCATGACACGACGTATCACCATTTCTGATTTGTAATTTAGTGTTTTCCGCAGCACAAGCATATTAATAATAATCGATACACTATAGCCAATCGCTGTGGCAAGAATAGCACCATCCGCCTCTATCCAAAGAATTAATGGAATGTTGATCGCTAGCTTGACAAAAATACCAGATAATAAGCTGAAGACAATCCACTTTTGGAAGTCAATACCTTGTAACAGGGCTGCTGTCACTTGGAACAACGCAAATAAAATAGCAACAGGTGCGTAATGGGCTAAAATCATAGCTCCCATCTCGCTTTCAGAATAGAGCATAAAGTATATTTCATTGGCCAATAATGAAATTCCGACAACTGCTGGCAATGTAATAAAAATTAAAATTTGATATGTTTTATCCATTGCATGTCGTAGCGATAAATATTCACCCTGCGTGTAATATTTTGTAATCGTCGGTACTAATGCCATAGAAAAACCTGTAGCTAGCATGACTGGAATAATGACAACCTTGTGTGTCATAAAGTTAATCATTGATAAATACGTATCTGTTACTTCCGCTAAGCCTATTGATGTCATAGCCCCGTTAAATGTTAGCATATCTACTAACTGGAATAGCGGATTCGCAATACCAACAAATACCATCGGAATGGAATAAGTAATAACTTCTTTATAAATATTGGACATTGGTAGCTGCGTAGACGTAACGCTTTGACTGCGTAGCATATTAAATTCAGGTTGGTATTTTTTCCAATAATAATAGAGCACTAGCAACCCACCAATAGCTCCTATAAAGGCAGCAAATACGGCAAAGGAAACTGCCGTTTCTGGCTTCCCATTGAAAACGACTACGACTAAAAATGATCCACCTAACAATACTACAATACGAACAATTTGCTCGACCAACTGCGAAACTGCTGTAGGCTCCATTTTGTCATATCCCTGGAAGAATCCACGCCACAGACTCATAAACGGAACAACAATTAAGGCAAAACTAACCCACCGAATCACTGAAGCAATCTGTTCAACTGTAAAAACTTGTTCTTCGCTCTTAATCACAAGTCCTGCTATGGGTGTTGCAAGTAGAAAGAGAGCAATAAATGCAGCGAAACCAGTCATCATCATAATAAGTATGCCTGATTTCATCAGCTTACGGCCTGATTGGTAATCACCTAATGCATTGTATTTAGAAACAAACTTGGATACAGCAATCGGTGCACCAGAGATGGCTACGGCCAGCATAATCGAATAGGGAATGTATGCATATTGATAGAGCGCAACATTCTTTTCTCCTACAATCGCATAAAACGGAAAAATATAAATTAATCCGAGCACCTTCGATAAAAACATCCCCATTGTTAATATCGCAGTACCTTTCATCAAATTGGACATTGTACCCATCCATTCATTATAAAATCAATATTATCATCGTAACACTTAGAATAAGACTAAAAAAATTCACTGTTGGAGACGCTCATTTTCAGCGCCATTCTAGTTCTTTGAATAAAGATAGGATAGAAGCTTTTTCTCTGAGCAGTTTTTCTAAGTACCCGAGCGATTTAGCTGCTATCAGAGCGAGTTTACTCGGTACCTGAGCAGTTTTTCCCGACACCCGAGCGATTTTTCCTGCTACCTGAGCAGTTTTTCTCGATGCATGAGCAATTTCAACTGACTCTCTCTAGATAGCTAAGTAAACCAAATGTAATCTTAACATATTTATAGGATAACAGACGCATAAACACATCAAAAAGTTCTAGAAAAATACAGCTAAACCAAAATCACTACGGTGTATTCTCACTATGTAAGTAGAAGGCTCAAAATAATCGGTGGAGATTAAGAAAACCCCCACCGATTAAAGCTACTTCTCTATTACATGTCTACGAAAAATTGTTTATACCATACTAAGAACACATAGGTTGTCCAAATATAACGACCACGATTCGCTTTCCCTTCATAGTGTTCATCTAGATAGCCTACTAATTGCTTCGTATCAAAGAATTCATTGGCAAAGTCAGTTGTAAACATTTCTTTTACCATGTTGTAGTACTTTTCTTCACGTAGCCAGTGACGAATCGGTACTGGGAAGCCAAGCTTTGGACGTTTCGCCCATTCTTCAGGTAATTCCTGATGCGCTGCTTGACGAAGTACATATTTCGTATCAATGTCATTTACGCGATATTTTGATGGAATGTTTTTCGCTAATTCCATCACTTCTTTGTCTAAAAATGGCACTCGTAATTCAATCGAATGCGCCATACTCATTTTATCAGCTTTTAATAAAATATCACCTGGCATCCAAAGATTTAAATCAAGATACTGCATTTTTGTAATATCATCATCACCAGGTACTTCATCATAAATACGTTTTGTAATGGATTTTACAGATGGGCCATTTTTATAGTCTGCCTTTAATACATTCAATGCATCTTCTTCATCCCATACAACCGCTTCCCCGATAAAGCGTTCTTCTACTGTTTGACCACCTTTAATGAGGAAGTGTGTGTATTGATTCTTCGGTAACGCTTCTGCAAGTCCACGTAAAGTTTTACGGATACCAAATGGGATTTTTTCATATTTTTTCATTTTCCCTGAGTTTTGGTACCATGAGTAGCCACCGAAAATTTCATCCGCACCCTCACCAGAAAGTACTACCGTTACGTCTTTCGATGCTAATTCTGAAAGGAAGTAAAGCGGTACAGATGATGGATTCGATTGTGGCTCGTCCATATGCCACTGAATTTTTGGTAAAGCCTCAAAGCACTCATCTGCTGAAATATATTTACGTTCGTTTTGAATATTTAATGTATCAGAAAGATCTTTTGCTAAATTTGTTTCATTAAACATATCTTCATAGTCAGAGAAGCCGACAGAGAAGGATTTATCAGGGCGTAGTAATGCTGTAATATAACTTGAATCGATACCACCCGAAAGGAATGAACCAACCTTTACATCACTTATTTTGTGCGCATCTACAGATTCTCTTACTGTTGTACGAATATCCTCTACATATTTTTCAATAGGAGCTTCCTTTGCATGGAATTTTTTATCCCAATACTGCACAATTTGCTTTTGTCCATTTTTAATCAGCATGTAGTGAGCTGGTGGTAATTTGTACACACCTTTAAAGAAAGTTTCGTCCATTGAAGAATACTGGAAAGTTAAATAAGGACGAAGTGCGTTCTTATTTAATTCTTTAATAAATGCTGGGTGTGGTAAAAATGATTTAATTTCTGAACCAAAAATAAACGTGCCATCTGTTGTGTTTTCTGAGTAATATAGCGGCTTAATGCCAAATCCATCACGCGCGATGAATTGCAAATCATTCTTTTTATCCCAAATACAGAATGCGAACATTCCGCGAAGCTGTTTGACAAACTCTACCCCATATTCAACATAACCATAAATAATGACTTCACTATCAGACTGTGTTTTAAATTTGTGTCCTTTTGCAATCAAATCCTCACGTAGCTCTTGGAAATTAAAAATTTCTCCATTAAATACTAGAACGATGTTGCCATCTGCACTGTATAATGGTTGATTTGCTACGTCTGATAAGTCGATAATACTTAATCGACGGAATCCTAGCGTTACTTTATCGTCACTATGAATACCACCGCTGTCTGGTCCACGGTGGATAATTGTATTCATCATATTTTCAATTGTTTGATGATGATCAATCACATTTGTTCCATTAATATAGCCTATAAATCCGCACATTCTATTTTTCACCTCATAATTTAGTGCATAACCTTTACCATAATAGCACGAAAAGACATTCATTTCATGCTGACAATACAGATAAAGCAAAACTTTCATCAGCGAGATAATTCTACACTGATTATTCGTTCAACCAACAAGCACTTTATTTCTAAAAAAAACTTCAATTTCCCATTCTTCATTTAAAATTTACACATGAAAGGCCATCACCAAAAATTTTGGATGACATTTTATTAACACACATGTCACGTGTATAAGTTGATTGTAGTAGAGACTGGGCGACTCCTTGGGAATTACATTAAAAAGGAACGAAGGCTAACGCCCAGTCGGAACGGAAATCAACCCCACATTAGAGTGAATAGCCACGTGAAAGTATAAGATAAAGAATTATAAATTACTTTTGTGTTATTTTCAATGTAAAAGAAGCCCTCTATATAGACTTCATGTATAATAGGAAAGATTCCTAATTTGAAAAGAAAGTGAGTTTATATATATGTATGATGTTATCGTTATCGGTGGTGGCCCATCCGGTTTAATGGCTGCAATCGCTGCAGGTGAACGAAAAAAGAAGGTATTATTACTAGAAAAAGGGACAAAACTTGGCAAAAAATTGGCCATTTCAGGCGGCGGCCGCTGTAATGTCACGAATCGTTTGCCTGTAGAGGAAATAGTTAAGCACATTCCTGGGAATGGTCGTTTTCTATACAGCCCATTCACAGTTTACAATAACGAAGATATTATCGCATTTTTCGAAGGGCTTGGCGTTGCATTAAAGGAGGAAGATCATGGTCGTATGTTTCCAGTGTCTAATCGTGCTCAAGACGTAGTCGATGCACTTATACGTCAGCTTCAACGTTTGCATGTAGAAGTCCGTTTAAATACACCCGTTAGTAAGCTCCTTATGGATGAGGAAAAAATTCTTGGTGTACGCCTGACAGACGGTACTGAAATACGTAGTGAAGCAGTAATCATAGCAGTAGGTGGTAAAGCTGTGCCACAAACTGGTTCAACAGGGGATGGTTATCCATGGGCAGAGCGTGCAGGTCATACAATCACAACGCTTTTCCCAACCGAGGTTCCTGTTGTGTCAAAAGAAGAATTTATTCAAGCTCGTGAGCTACAAGGACTAGCATTAAGAGATGTTGCTGTATCTGTTTTAAATAAGAAAGGCAAGGTACTCGTAACCCATCAAATGGACATGCTATTTACCCATTTCGGATTAAGTGGTCCTGCTATTTTACGTTGTAGCCAATTTGTCGTGAAAGAATTAATGAAAACAGGATACGAGCCTGTTACAATGCGAATACAAACGCTTGTTGATTATAACGAAGAAACCTGTCTACAATATTTAAACAAACTCATTAAAGAAGATCCAAAAAAAGCAGTGAAAAATGTTTGGAAGGGAATAGCACCCGAACGTTGGCTACTATTTTTATGTGAGCATTCAAACATCGATGTGCAAGCGATTGGCACTGAATTGTCACAAGAAAAAATTCGCCATTTAGCACGCCTACTCGTTAGCTTCACGATGACAGTTAGCGGTACGCAATCCCTTGAGAAAGCTTTTGTAACAGGTGGTGGCGTATCTGTAAAAGAGATAGAACCAAAAACAATGGCCTCGAAGAAAAAGGCAGGTTTATATTTCTGCGGCGAAATTCTTGATATTCACGGCTATACAGGTGGCTATAATATTACGTCCGCACTTGTTACGGGACGTATCGCAGGCATGAATGCTGCATTATAAATAAAGAAAAAAGCGTGTCCTGAAAAATCGGGACACGCTCTTTTTAGCTATCACTCGACATATATACTTCTTCAAATGGCTGAATGATGACGAATCCTTCACCTGAAAATGCCATTTGAATGGATTCACCACTACCACGACCGATAAACGTACGGAAGCTAATATCTGTTTTAAACTCTGGTGCCAAATTACCTGACCATGCCACTGTGGCATGAGGATCCGTATAAACCGTTTCACCAGGCTTCACTAGCAATGTTAACGGTTCGAAATGAGTTGTAATGGCTACCTTCCCTGTTCCTTGTAATGTTACGTTAAACAACCCACCTGACATAATCCCTGCCATCTTACGCATTAAATGGATATCCCAATCTATACTTGGCTCAAATGCTAGTAAGTCATTGCCGTTTACACAAATACTCTCATTCTTTAAATCGAAGATCGTTATTTTTTTACCTTGATCAGCTAAATAAAGTCTCCCTTTTCCCTTAGCTTTCATAAGTTGTGTGCCTTCGCCTGTTAATGCCTTTTTAAACATTTTTCCTAGTCCATGCTCCAACACACGCTCACGCTCAAACTTAATATCTCCTATGTAAGAAATCATCGCGCCCATTTTCGACCAAACCTCACCATTAAGGTTAACCTCTAACACACGCTCAGTTTCTAACTCGAAATAATCGTTTTCATTGTCGTCCTGCTGTGTTTTATTGACAAATTCGTTTAAAGAGAATTTTCCCATATCAAATCCCTCCTTGTCTTATATACGCTTTAGCCTATAAAAAGATTCAAGCTTTTTCAATGTTCACCTGATTTATATTCAGCAAGTGTTTACTGTAGCGAAAGCAAAGCGGCAGCTACAAATGTTTTCTGTGCGAAAGCGAAGCGGCAGCTACAAATGTTTTCTGTGCGAAAGCGAAGCGGCAGCTACAAATGTTTTCTGTGCGAAAGCGAAGCGGTAGTTACAATTAAGCAAGGCGAAATTGATAGAATCGAATTCGAAGTTTAATACATTGCTATTTGCTTTTCGTTACAAAATTTCTCTTTTGGTAGCGAAATCACTTTATTTCCCGTAATGTTATTGACATCAGACAACAGCTGTTATACATTAAACAGAGATTAATCGAGTGTTATATAACAACGGCTACAAAAAAAAGACCATATAAGCGTCACGTGCGAAATGACACTCATATGGCCTATACCTTCAAGTGCGAATTGAAAGGTAAAAAATCATTGTGTAGCGGAGACGTCTCCAACCTTTTGAGAAGCTTCTTTTAAAGCTGTTCGTTTACGTACATCTGCACGTAAAGTTAGCGAAATAATTAATGAAATTGCAATTAATCCCGCAAATACATAGAATACTGGAATATAGCTTCCATAAGCATTTTTAATCGAACTCACTAGTAGCGGACCAAAAACACCACCTAATGACCATGTTGTTAATAAATATCCATGAATAACCCCAAGTTGCTTCGTACCAAATAAATCACTCGCAAATGCAGGTAAATTTGAGAAGCCACCACCATAGCAACTAACTACTAAGAAAATAAGTGCCTGGAAAATAATAACGTTTGTAGTATGCGGTAATACAATAAATGTAACTAACTGTACTACAAAGAAAATTACAAAGACGTTCGAGCGACCAATATAGTCAGACACAGCAGCCCATACTAAACGGCCACCACCATTAAATAATCCCATTATCCCTACCATTGCTGCGGCTCCAGCAACCGATAATCCAACAATTTCTTGAGCCATTGGAGATGCAACAGAAATCATCATAATACCTGCGGTTACATTTACTAAATGCATCGACCATAGCATCCAGAAATGCTTCGTTTTTACAGCTTCACGTGCTGACATGACAGCTAAATCTTTTTTCACTACTTCTTTACCATTATTTGCAGCAGCCTTCATATTCGCTGGCATATAACCAGGTTTAGGCGGTGCTATATATGAAGCCCCTAAAATCATTAACGTGAAATAACTTGCCCCTAAAATAAAGTACGTTGTAGAGATGCCCACAGCTTCCATTAAATTAGCTGCGACTGGCGCTGTAATTAGTGCCCCTGATCCAAAACCAAGTACTGCCATACCTGTTGCTAAACCACGGCGGTCCGGGAACCATTTTACTAATGTCGATACAGGTGCAATATAACCAATACCCATACCCAATCCACTTAACAAACCGTATGTTAGCCAGTACAATGTCACTGAATCCATTGAAATTGCTACACCAGCACCAGCTTGTCCTGCTCCAAATAGAACAGCTGCTACCATCGCAGATTTACGTGGCCCCATTTTCTCTACTAAGCTACCAAATAATGCTGCTGAGAAACCAGCAAGCCCCATCATAATCGTAAAGGCAACCGTTACCTTCGTTTCACTCCATCCCATCTCTGTGACAATCGGTATCTTGTATACACTGTATGCATAAGCTCCCCCGATTGAAAGGTGAATAGCGATTGCAGATAATGCAATTAACCATCTATTTTTATTCATAAATTCTCATTTCTCCCCTCTTTTGCTACCTGTGAAGATTCTATGAACGTCCTTGTAAAACAATTTACCACTTAGAATTATTCAAATGCAAGATGTTTTTCTAAAAAATATTATTTCTCCAAAAAGTTTTTTATTTTCACTACCTACTTTTCTTAAGCGAAAACCTTACAGTCTCTAAGGAAAATTACGTTTATCAAACAAAAACAGCAACATATTTTAGCTATTATTATTTTTCTACTCTATTATCAAAACACCTTAAAATTATTTCAATATAATTAAATTTGTGCATATTTTCACATTCACTCTAACTTTAGTTCACTTTTTAGTTACAAATAATCCCTTCTGCATTTCTTGAAAAATCACGATCAAATAATCACTATATAGAAATTTAGGTAACAAAAGAGAATTTAGAAACCAAAATAAACGAAAATATCAACACACAAAAATAAACGTAAAAAAAATATCAAATGACACTATTAACTTTTATTGGATTATTAACGAAATAAATCCAACTAGTATTTTGTATATCCCATATCGAATAATTATTTCCTATAATTTTTTATTATTCAAATATACATTTTTCTCTTTTCGTTTTAACTAAATCAAATGATGCTATACCATTTCGCTAGTAATATTGTTATAGCACACAAGTGAAAACCGTACTTTTAAACTAATATTGTATTACAACAAACCAATTATTTATGATAATTTATAATAGAATGAAATTCTGAGTATGACTCGAACTTTTATGCCTTACTCATTTGGTTACCAATTCTAATATTCGTTGCGTCAAAATTATCTTGAATAAAGAGGTGTTGAATTGATAGGAGGAAGCTAAATGCTAATCCTTTTACATTCCTATGAAAAATATTTCTTTACGTCTAAAAATGTTTATTTTTTCATTCATTATTGTTATTTTTTCGATTGCAACAAGTGGGGCAATTATGATTCATAATCTTGCAGGAGCTTTTGAAAAAGAATTTGGTGCACGTGCCATTGCAATTGCGAGAACTGTCTCACAGCTTAGCGATGTTCAAAACAACGTGGGTAAACCAGAAGGATTTGAAATAATTCAACCGATTGCTGAGCGCATTCGCTTAACAACTGATGTCGATTACATTGTCATTATTGATATGAATCGAATTCGATACTCCCATCCATCTGAAAGTAAGCTTGGTACAGTTTTTGAAGGTGGAGACGAAATTGAAGCTTTTTCCCAGCACGAATACATATCAAAGGCACGAGGTGTTCTTGGCTATTCCATAAGAGCGTTTGTACCTATTATGAATGAAGAGGGTACAAAGCAAGTTGGCGTCATTACTGTCGGACTACTTGCACCAAAGTGGTACAACCTTTTAGATGAATATCAATTCGATATATTAATGTCTCTTTTTTGGGGGCTTGCCATAGGTTTAGGTGGATCAGTGTGGGTTGCGAACCACTTGAAACGGCAAACATTTAACTTGGAGCCATATGAGATTGCACGTTTGGTGGAAGAACGCTCTGGTATTATTCAAGCTATGGACATCGGAATATTGGCTACAGATGAAAGCGGTAACGTTACATTCATTAACCGGCTAGCAAGGCAGTATACACATTTCTTTGGACACAAAGTTTCTCGAAAAGCTTTGTTTAAAGGAACTTGGCTTGCTGAGGATACCCTGCAACAGCATGAAGTGTATCGACCTCTGCTGATGTTCGAGCAAATGTACTTAGTACGCACCTTTCCTATTCGAATTATGGAGCAGAATGCTGGCTATCTTATTATGTTAACTGATAGAAAAGAAGCTAATATGTTAGCAGAAGAATTAACAGGGATTAAAATACTCGTAGATTCCTTACGTGCCCAACAACATGAATATATGAACCGTCTACATAGTATTGCAGGACTGATTCAGTTAGAGCGTAATGATGAGGCCTTAAGCCTAATAATTGATGAAATAACAGACGAAGAAGAAATTATTCAAAGCTTGCATGACAAAATTCATGATTATTCTATCCAAGGATTACTACTCGGTAAGTTTTCAAGAGCGAAAGAACTGGGTGTAGAGTTAACAATTGATGAGGACTCTAACTTAATCGAATTTATGAGTGGCATTTCAAGTGGCGATATGGTAACTATTATCGGTAATTTATTAGACAATGCTATGGAAGCATGCTTCGAATGTGCTAATAAAGATGTTCATTTAACTTTAATTGGTAATAAACATCACTTATTCATTGAAGTCCAGGATAGTGGTAGGGGAATTAATGGTATACCGCAGCGAATTTTCGATTATGGCTTTAGTACGAAGCAAAAAGAGGGACATGGCATTGGTCTTGCCCTCGTTAAACAAATTGTAGAGTCAAACAACGGAGTTATAAAAGTAGAATCAACAGTTCAAATTGGAACAATAATTACAATTGAAGTAGGGGTGACTGAAGAACAATGAGTAATCTTTCAGTTTTTATCGTTGAAGATGATCCAATGGTACTTGAAGTAAATAAAGGTTTTTTAAATAAGCTGAATGGTTTTCAGCTCGTAGGTGAATCAGTCAATGGACGTGATGCCTATGAAAAAATTACAAAGAAAAAACCAAATTTAATTTTGCTAGATATGTTTCTACCAGATATGACAGGAATGGAATTATTCTTAAAATTGCGGGCAGAGCGTATTCCATCAGATATTATAATGATTACAGCGGCAAGAGATGCACCAACTGTTCAGGAGGCACTTCGACTCGGAGCAATCGATTACCTCATAAAACCTTTCCGTTTTGAACGTTTTGAAAAGGCCTTGCAGCAATATAAAAACTCAACAAAAAAGCTAGCAAGTTCAAATGCTTTTAATCAAGAAGATATCGATAGTTGGCTGGGCATTAAACACGAAACAACAGAGCTACCTAAGGGCCTAAATACCATCACTATGCAACAAATTCTTGATTATTTAATAGTACATCAAGCACCAATTACATCAGAGCAACTAGCACAAAATGTAGGAATGGCAAGAGTAACTGTACGAAAATATTTAGATTTTTTAGCTACTAGAGGAACCGTCACAATCGAATTAAAATATGGAACGGTCGGTCGTCCAACTAAATACTATTCTATTAAATAAATAGCAAGAATCTGCCCCTTTCCTCGAATACGTTGCAATCCTCCATGAGGATGAAAACTTATTCATCTACTTTTTGAAAGGAATACGGTAGGTTCTTTTTCTATGTAGATTGTTACTAAAAACGTCTGGATATCTGTTTTGTAACAGTTTATTAAAATATTAAATTGTTATATACCATAAATACCAAAATGTTCATTAAAACCATAATATTGAATATTTATTTAATTGGACTACAATGATATTCATTCACATCTTATAAAGGTTAGGGGTGAATTTGTATGTGGAGTAATCGTATAAAATTCTGTTTTTTTAGCGTTCTCATTTCACTAACAATTCTGTTAGTTTCATGCCAAGAACACGTTTACCCTACCGACAATGAGCAATTAAGTCATGAGGAACAAATCGTTATTCGTTTTTCACATGTAGTTGGTGAAAATACACCTAAAGGAATGGCAGCAGTCAAATTTGCAGAGCTAATAAAAGAACGGAGTAATGGTCATGTGGAAATTCAGGTATTTCCAAATGGTGTTCTTTATAAAGATGGTGAAGAAATGAATGCACTGTTACGTGGTGATATTCAAATGATTGCACCTGCTATTTCAAAAGTTACAACGCTTGTACCAGAGTGGTCAGTCATGGATCTACCTTATGCATTTAAAAATGCAGATGAGGTTCATACATATGCGGAGAGTGAAGTCGGTCAATCCTTAATGACAAAGTTAAATGCACATAATTTATTTTCTATGGGCGTTTGGGATAGTGGATTTAAGCAGCTCAGCAACAGTATCCGCCCTCTCAAAGATGTTCAAGACTTGAAAGGCTTACGCATGAGGATTATGCCAAGTGATATTTTAGCAGAACAATTCTCCAGCGTTGGAGCCTATCCAAAGCGCATTGATTTTAATACTGTTTTCCACCAGCTACAAAAAGGGAATGTAGATGGTCAGGAAAACACACTCACAAATATCACAAGCAAAAACTTATATTCTCTTCAAGACTACTTAACGATTAGTAATCATGGCTATCTTGGTTATTTACTACTAATGAACCACGAGTTTTGGAATTCCCTACCAAAAGATGTACAAACTTTGCTCATTGAGACACTTGAGGAAGTACAAAAATGGGAATGGCAGCTGGCAGAAAATTTAACTGCCGAGCGGCTAGAAGAAATGGAAGCATGTGATTGCATTAAAATTCACTACTTATCTGATGAGGATATAAAAACATGGGAGTCTGCTTTTGAGCCTGTTTATAGTTATTACTCTAATAACTATGGAAAAAAATATATACAGGCACTTCCTAAAAATCAATCACATCATTAGCTCAGGTTTAAAAGGTTGTCCTTTTAACTATAATTATAACTTTTTAGGGGGATATGTAATGAAAAAATGGCTTTTCATGTCACTTATGGCTGTTCTTGTTCTTGCACTTACAGCTTGTGGTGGCGACAAAAAGGATACAGCCTCTGCTCCAGCAGCTGAGGGCGATGGTGGGTACACAAAAGAAAAACCGCTTATTATTAAATTCTCACACGTAACGTCTATCGATAGTGTGAAAGGAAAAGCAGCTGATGCTTTTGCTAAATTAGTAGATGAAAAAACAGATGGTAAAGTTAAAGTTGAAGTTTATCCTTCTTCTCAATTATATGGTGATAATGATGAACTAGATGCTCTAGTATCTGGGAATGTTCATATGATTGCTCCTTCTGTTACAAAAATGGTGAAAATTGATCCACGTTGGCAATATGTTGACATGCCTTATCTTTTTGAAAACCAAGAGCATGTTCGTAAGTTCTTTAATTCTGATCTAGCCAAATCCATTTTAGAATCAGATCAATTAGCAGCAAACGACATTAAAGGTTTAGGTTTCTGGGAAAATGGCTTTAAACATTTCTCCAATAACAAGCATCCACTTGTAACTGTTGAAGATTTTAAAGGTTTAAAATTCCGTGCACAGGCAGGAAAAGTACTAGAAGCACAATTTAAAGCGTTAAATGCTGGCTCCGCAACAATTGCATTTGGTGAAACATATGCGGCATTACAGCAAGGAACAGTAGATGGAGCAGAAAATCCATTTAATAACTTCGATACACAAAAATATCAAGAAGTTCAAAAGTATTTTTCAGTATCTGAACATGGTCGCCTTGACTATGCTATCTTTGTCAACAAGTCCTTCTGGGATAAAATCCCCGCTGATTTATTAACAGCAGTGGAAGCATCTTTAGATGAAGCAACGAAACTTGCTTGGGATTTAGCTACTGAGGAAAATGCAAAATCATTTGAGAACATTAAAAACTCTGGCATTGAGGTAGTTGAGTTAACTGATGCTCAAAAAGATGCTATTAAAGCACAGCTTGAACCTGTTTATGAAGAATTCGGTGATGTCATTACTAAAGAATTAATTAACGGTATCCGTGATTTAAAATAGTAATACTTCATTTTGTAAGTCCTAGTATTTAATAGCTTATGCAATAAGAATCTGCTTTTCCACGGGTAAGCCACAAGCTTCCTCAGATGATACAAACACATCTGGGGAAACTTGCTAGGTGTAGCCCGCAGAATTCTCGCAGATTCTTTTCTAATAAAATAACTAAATTCTTAGATATTTCAGTGGATCGCTTACATTTGATTTTACAAACGGGTGCTAAGACGCCCACTCCAAACAATCAAGGTAACAAATAGTGGGAGATTAAGCACCAGTTTGTACCATCATTCAATTTCTAATTTAACTTAAGGAGGCAACAGAATGAAAGCCTTACATAAAATCTGGGGCTATTTAGAAGAAATTCTAGCTGGAATTTTTTTCGTAGCAGGTATTGTTCTTATTTTTTATGGCGTAATCATGCGTTATATATTCAATGAACCACAGGCTTGGGTAGAGGAATTAGCACGTTACTCCATTATATGGGGTACATTTTTAGGATTTGGCTTAGCTCTTCGTCATAATCAGCATATTCAAGTAGATATTCTATACGATAAATTAAAACCTTCTAAGAAGCGTTTATTAGATTTAGTAGCAACGGGAATAAGCATCGCATTTTGTTTAATTTATACGTATTATGGCTTTGTTTTAGTGGAGAATCGTTATACATCAGGTATGGTATCACTTGATATTGGAATACCAATATGGATAGTTTACTTAGTTCTACCTATTTCAGGGATTTTGTTTTTATTAAGGTTCGTAGAAAGATTAGTCAATATTCTACGAGGAAAGGACGAAGAATATGCTAATCCTCTTACTTAGTTTCTTTATATTACTATTCTTACGAGTACCTGTCGCCATTAGTTTAGCGCTATCAACAATCCTAGTGTTCTTCCAAATCGATTTCAATATGAATATGATTCCACAGCGCATTTTTACCGCACTTGATTCTTTCCCGATGATGGCGATTCCTGGTTTTGTCCTTGCAGGGGTATTAATGGCACGTGGTGGTATTTCTAAATATTTAATCGAAGCTTTACGTGCTTGGATTGGTCATCTTCCAGGAGGTCTTGCGGTAGTTACAATCATTGCCTGCGCCATTTTCGCAGCGATTTCAGGATCTTCTCCAGCAACTGCTGCTGCTATCGGTTCTATCATGATTCCTGCTATGATTTCTGCAGGCTATAAAAAACGCTATTCAATGGGCCTTGTAGCTGCTGGGGGTACACTAGGAATATTAATTCCACCAAGTGTTCCGTTAATTATCTATGGTATTACCTCGGAGCAATCGATCGGTGAATTATTTATGGCTGGTGTTTTTCCAGGACTGGCATTAACAGGAGTTTTAATTGTAGCAGCAATCGTTTATGCGAAACGCAATGGCTTTAAAGGAGATGAGCCAGCCACATGGAGTGAGCGTGGTCGTAAATCTTTAAAAGCTATTTGGGGTGCGTTTTTACCATTCTTAATTTTAGGAACTATCTATACAGGGATCGTAACACCAACTGAATCAGCAGTTATTGCAGTCTTCTACGGTTTAATCGTGTCACTTTTCATCTATCGTGAAATGAAGTTAAAAGATTTCCGTGACGTATTAGTAGAGTCTGTTAATATTACAGCGATGATTTTCTTAATCATCGGTGCCGCTTCCTTGTTTGGACTATACTTAACAAATGCACAGGTTCCTCAGCAAGTTGGTGCCTGGATTGCCGAAAGCGATATGAACAAGTGGATATTCATGATTATCGTGAACATTTTATTCTTTATCATGGGGATGTTCTTAGAGGCAGTATCTATTATTTTAATTACCTTACCGATCCTATTACCTATTCTTGTACATTTTGATATCAACCTTATTCATTTTGCCATTATTATGACAATTAACATGGAACTTGGTATGATTACACCACCAGTTGGGCTGAACCTCTTTGTTGTAAGTGGTATTGCAAAAGAAAAGCTTGGAGAGGTTGTCAAAGGAGTAACTCCGTTTATTGTTCTAATGATCATATTTTTAGCACTTGTTGTCTTAATTCCTCAATTATCACTTTGGCTACCAGCACACATGAAATAAGGGATTATTTATGGAGACATTTACAAAGGGGTATTCGATTAAAGACCGTCAATTTTGGACAATTGTCATTGGCTTGGGAGGAGCTTCGGTGTTTGTATTCGCGGCAATGTACTCTGTACAACCCCTTCTCCCCTTCTTTACCGAACAATTTCAAATTTCTGTTTCTTATGCAAGTCTATCCATGTCTATGACGACTTTGTCAGTAATCATTGGATTAATCGTTTTAGGATTTTTATCAGATCGGCATGGAAGAGTACTATTTATTTGGCTATCTATTATCCTAACGATTATCCCTTTTCTATTTATGCCTTTTACCGATTCATTTTATGTCATTATTGTTTTACGCTTTATCCAGGGCTTTGCGATTGCCGGCGTTCCAGCAGCTGCACTTGCCTATATTAGTGAAGAGATCAATCAGCAATCAATGGGACTGGCTACTGCTCTCTATATTTCCTGTAACGCTCTTGGGGGGACGATTGGGCGACTTATGATGGGCTATATAACAGAACGCTTTTCTTGGGAAATTGCATTTTTCTCGTTAGCGCTATTCGGCTGCATCGTTTTCATAATTGTTTGGCTCACGCTACCAAAGTCACAAAATTTTACGATGAATAATCGTACCATCCAAAAAGATTTACACGGGTTCTGGCTACATTTAAAAAACCCAAATTTACTCATTCTTTTTGGACTTGGCATTATTTTGCAGCTATCTTTTACTGGTATGTGGTCATTTATTCCGTATTATTTATCAGAGCCACCCTTCTTGCTTTCGTTAAAAACAATTTCGTTTATTTTTTTAGCCTATAGTTTAGGGATTGTTGGTTCACCGATTGCAAATTCACTTGCAGGTAAAGTAGGAATCAACACCATCCGAACATTCGGGGTACTATTATTAGTTAGTGGGATATTATTAACGTTGAGTACGTCCCTTTTTACTATTGTTGTCGGGCTTTGTATTGCATGTTTAGGCTTCTTTACCGCCCATGCCTTAACTTCCGCAACGGTTAGTCGAACAGCGATCCATCAAAAGGGAAGTGCATCAAGTTTATATCTTGTTTCTTATTATATTGGCGTTGCTTCGGGAAGTACATTGCTCAGTCCAATATGGTTGCATTTTAAATGGCAGGGCATCGTCGTTATTACCGTTTTTCTTCCTATAATTTATATACTGTTTTTAAATTACACATTACGCAAGAGAGTTCAAAATTAGTAATATGTAAAAAAGAGATGCCTCTGAACAATTCGAGCATCTCTTTCCCTTTTATAAAAAATAAAAGATAAATGCTTGCCCCAATATGCAGCTTTTCAAATAACATCAACCGCTTATTCTTCCAGCTTCGTAAATAATCATGACTTTTATGTACTGTTATTTTTACTAAATATGTTTTTAATGAGGATCGTTGTTTAAAGCGCTCCTGCTGCCGATAATAGGCAAAAAATACATCTTGGACGATTTCCTCTGCAATAGCCCAGTCTTTGACATATAAATAAGCTACTCGAAGACAATATTCACCATGCTCACCCATAATTGCTGCTAATTGCTCATCCAAACAAACACCCCCTATCCCATTCACACTATAGTCGGATTGAAATCTCAGTTGGTTTCATTAGACAAGAAAAAAGTGCCCAAAAATGGACACTTTTATAATTATTATTTTACGACGATATTCACAAGCTTACCTGGAATAACAATGACTTTCACTAAGTTTTTGCCTTCCATATACTCTTGTACTTTGTCATCTGCAAGAGCTACTTTTTCGATTTCTTCTTTTGAAGCATCTTTGGCTACGATGATTTTTGCTCGTACTTTACCAGCCACTTGAACAGCGACTTCTACTTCATCATCAACAAGTTTAGACTCATCATATGTTGGCCATTGCTCATATGAAAGTGTGTCACCATGACCTAAAATCTGCCATAACTCCTCAGCAACGTGCGGAACCATTGGAGCTAACATTTTCACAAAGCCTTTAGCGTATGCTGTTGGAATAACATCAGCTTTGTAGCAATCATTGATGAAGACCATCATTTGTGAAATGGCAGTATTGAAGCGGATACCTTCATAATCCTCTGTCACTTTTTTCACAGTTTGATGATATGATTTTTCAAGTGCTTTGTCATCAGAATCTTGGATTTTTGCAGCGATTGAACCATCTTCTTCATTAACAAATAGACGCCAAATACGATCTAAGAAACGACGTGCTCCGTCCAGACCATTTGTTGACCATGCAACAGATGCCTCAAGTGGACCCATGAACATTTCATATAAACGTAAAGTATCAGCACCATGTGAAGAAATGATTTCATCAGGGTTAACGACATTGCCTTTCGATTTAGACATTTTTTCATTACCTTCACCAAGAATCATTCCTTGGTTAAATAATTTGTGGAATGGCTCTTTCGTGTGTACGACACCTAAATCGTACAGTACTTTATGCCAGAAACGAGCGTATAGTAAGTGTAATACGGCATGCTCTGCCCCACCAATATAAATATCGACTGGTAGCCAACGTTTAAGTAATTCCGGATCTGCAATTGCTTCTGTATTTGTTGGGTCAATATAGCGTAAGAAGTACCAGCTTGAACCTGCCCATTGTGGCATTGTATTCGTTTCACGACGCCCTTTTTTACCTGTTTCAGGATCGACAACATTCACCCATTCTGCAATATTGGCTAATGGTGATTCTCCTGTACCTGAAGGACGGATATTATCTGTTTTTGGTAGTACTAATGGTAATTCTGATTCTGGAACTGGAGTAATTGTACCATCTTCCCAATGAATCATTGGAATTGGCTCACCCCAATAACGCTGACGAGAGAATAACCAGTCACGAAGACGGTAAGAAATTTTCTTCTCACCTACACCTTTTTCCTCAAGCCACTCAATAGCCTTCGCAATTCCATCCACTTTATTCAAGCCATTTAGGAAATCAGAGTTAATGTGCTGCCCATCGCCTGTGAATGCCTCTTTACTGATGTCGCCACCTTCTAGCACAGGAATAATTTCTAAGCCAAATTCTGTGGCGAATTCATAGTCCCTTTCATCATGTGCTGGAACCGCCATGATGGCACCAGTACCATATGATACTAAAACGTAGTCAGCAATCCAAATCGGCATTTTTTTACCATTGATCGGATTAACCGCATAAGCACCTGTGAACACGCCTGTTTTTTCTTTCGCTAAATCTGTACGCTCTAAATCAGATTTCATTTTTACTTTTTCTAGATACGTATCGACAGCTTGTAGTTGTTCAGCAGTTGTAATTTCCTCCACTAATTTATGCTCAGGTGCAAGTACACAGTAAGTAGCACCAAATAATGTATCAGGACGCGTTGTAAATACTGTGAAGTTTTCATCTGTACCATCAATATCGAATGTTACTTCTGCACCTTCCGAACGACCAATCCAGTTACGCTGCATATCCTTAATAGACTCTGGCCAATCCACTTCCTCTAAGTCATCGATTAAACGATCTGCGTAGGCAGTAATTTTTAGCATCCATTGCTTCATTGGACGACGTTCTACTGGGTGACCACCACGCTCTGATTTCCCATCAATGACTTCTTCGTTAGCAAGGACCGTGCCAAGTGCAGGACACCAGTTAACCGCCACTTCATCTACATAGGCTAAGCCTTTATTATAAAGCTGAATAAAAATCCATTGTGTCCATTTATAATAATCTGGATCTGTTGTGTTAATTTCACGATCCCAGTCATAGCTAAAGCCTAGCTCTTGAATTTGACGCTTAAATGTCGCAATATTTTTTGCCGTAAATTCTGCTGGGTCATTCCCTGTATCAAGTGCATATTGTTCTGCAGGTAAGCCAAATGCATCCCAACCCATTGGATGTAGAACGTTATAGCCTTGCATACGTTTGAAGCGTGACAGGATGTCTGTCGCTGTGTAGCCTTCCGGATGCCCTACATGTAGACCTGCGCCAGATGGGTACGGGAACATATCCAATGCATAAAATTTTGGTTTATCCGTTTCGTTTTCAGTTTTGAAAGTTTTATTTTCAGCCCAATATTGCTGCCATTTTTTTTCGATTTGTAAATGATTAAAACTCATTATTTTTCCTCCTTTAAATGTGTCATGCTTTTCATCATAATAATTGACAAAATATTTAAAAAATAAAAAAACTCGTCCCTTTCTTCGTTAGAAAGGGACGAGAGAATTCGTATCTCCCGCGGTACCACCCAAATTAGTGATCACACTCGGCTCAAGCTTCCTTAACGCGGAAGAAACGGCACGCGTAGTTTCACACGGGCAGACTCAGAAGGCGAGTTCAATTTGCATTCCTACTAGCTTCCACCAACCGCTAGCTCTCTAAAAAGAACCACAAATTTACTATTCCTCATCACTGTCTTTACTTGTATTGCATTTATTCTAATGGAAAGTTCTGAAAAGCACAAGTCTTTGTTAACATACTACCCATTAGTGAACAATTAAATCCCTTTTTTCCTTGGATTGCGATAATATCTGACATTCACGAAAAGCGAAATGCTGACATCCCATACATTTATTTGTATCTAAATAGCCCAATGCTTTATTTATTGCCTCGCCTGTATGCTGATAGAAATTAACTTCACCAATTTCAGCATATAAGCCATTATGTTGTAGTGCCGTTTTCAATTCATCCTGCAATCCTGTAACTAAAATGGTACCACCCTTTGTTGTGAAATTTTGAATGATGCTACTAAAATATGCTTCACCAGTTGAATCCATAAAGGGCACTTTACTCATACGTAATATCAATACTTTCGATTGCTGATGGATAGAGCTTACTATCGCCTGCTCAAAGGTTTGAGCTGCTCCAAAGAAAAGTGGACCTTCAATAGTGTAAATACTAATTTGTGGACAATCATGCTTCTGGTGAACAACATGTGCTTGTACCTTCCCACTCTCTTTTGAATGATCTGGTAATACTTTCGTTACTACAAGTTTTTCACTCATACGTTTTGCAAATAATACAACTGCTAACACAAGTCCAACCTCTACAGCTAATGTAAGACTTGTAAAAACAGTCAATATAAACGTAATGAATAAAATAAGGGAATCTCCTGATTTCAATTTAACGATATGTGCAAAATGCTTTTGTTCACTCATATTCCAAGCTACCACCATTAACACCGGAGCCATACTTGCCAATGGAATATGTGAAGCATACGGCGCTAACAGTAATAGTGTAACTAATACAAATACACCATGAATAATTCCCGACATTGGTGACACTGCACCTGTTTTAATATTTGTCGCAGTACGGGCAATTGCACCCGTTGCTGGAATTCCTCCAAACAGTGGCGTTACGATATTAGCAATACCTTGACCAACAAGCTCTCGATTACTATTGTGTTTACTATTTGTCATACCATCTGCGACAACAGCAGATAAAAGTGATTCAATTCCACCTAGCATCGCAATCACAAAGGCAGGCCCTATGAGTAACTGAATCCGTTCTAATGTGATAGCTGGTATTGCAAAATTCGGTAATGTACTTGGAATTTGACCATAGGCTGTAGCTATTGTGGCCACTTGTCCTGAAAAAAAGAACGTTGCAACTAGTGTAGAAACAACAATACCAGCTAACGCCCCTGGTACTTTGGGTAAAACTTTTGGCGTTATTAAAATAATGACAAGACAAATAATTGCCGTTAAAATACTATAAAAATTTACAGTATCCATATGCATAACGATTTCTTTTATATTGGCAATGAAATACTCATGCCTTTTTATATTGGTAAGCCCTAAAAAGTTGGCAATCTGACCTGTAAAGATAATGACTGCAATACCTGCTGTAAATCCTACTGTTACAGGACGCGGGATAAATTTAATTAATGAGCCTAGCTTAAAAATACCCATTAAGCACAAAATAACCCCCGCCATCAATCCTGCAATTAATAAGTTTTCATAGCCATAGGCAAGGACTATTCCAAGAAGAATTGGAACAAATGCACCTGTAGGTCCACCAATTTGATATTTTGAACCACCAAAGATAGAAATAAGTATCCCAGCAATACAGGCTGTATATATCCCATACTCGGGTTTGACACCTGACGCAATGGCAAAGGACATTGCCAGTGGTATTGCAACAATCCCAACAATAATCCCTGATACTAAATCTTTCTTCAAATGCTGAACAGAATACCCTTCAAATCGCCCTGTAAATTGTGACTTCATTATCAATCTTCCCTTCAAAATAATAAGCGAGGCAAATTCTTCATAACTAGGTGATAACTATTACATATCCTCTTCGTCACTGCCATTGATGGTCATCTCTTCTAATCTTGTAATTGTATTAATTAAGTGATTGTTGAAAATATCCTTAGCTACACCAAGTAATTCACCAATCATCGGATCACTTAAAGAATAGTAAACTTTTTTCCCCTCTTTCGTCCCATACACAATATTTTTGGCTCGTAAGACACTTAGTTGCTGCGAAACAGCTGAGCCCTCTTTTTCTAAGCAGCTTTGAATCTCATTGACACTTTTTTTACCATCTACTAGTAATTCAAGAATCCTTATTCGTAATGGATGTGCTAAAGCTTTAAAAAAATCTGCCTTAAATTGCTGCAATCCCTCTTCCACCACTTACATCCCTCCAAGAAATTTCATTTTATATATTCAGATATTTGAATATGTATGATTGTACGCTTATAAGTGTCAGTTATCAATATTAAAAATAAAAAAAGAGCAAAAAAAACGTACCTACCGCACGTTTTTTGCTCGTTTCAAAACTTTTTCTGTTAGATACAACTACTAATCCATTACCATTTTTCCTTTCGTAAAGGATAATCATAGATAAGACATGGAATAATCGCAAATAATACAATGACTACCAAAATCAATACGAGGACAATCATTCCATACCGATCAACCATAATACCTCCAAACAGAGGGCCAATCATACGACCAGCTGTTGCTGCACTATTGATAATCCCTTGATAGAAGCCCTTACGTCCTTTTGGTGCCAACTGATTAGCGATAGTGGGTAAAGCGGGCGTATAAAACATTTCGCCAAAAGTTAACACAACCATAGCAGCCGCAAACATTTTAAAATCACTCGCAAAAGCAATAATTCCAAAAGATAATGCAATAAGTGTAACACCAAATACTAATTGGCGTTTTAATTTATGTTCCCAACGCTTCACTAGTGGCGCAATGAGTGGCTGCCCTATAACGATGAGTAAACCATTAATCGTCCAAAGCAAGCTGTATTGTTTCAATCCTAACCCCAAATCTTGTGTATAGGAAGAAATAGTCGCGCTCCATTGTGAATATGCTAGCCAGCATAGCACAGAGGATGCACTGATAATTAATAATGCATAAAATGGCGCTTTATTAATAATTTTCTTACTTTCACTCACCACATTTTTCGGTGCAATGCTCCCCACTTCTAATCGTTTAAAAGTGAATAACGCTATTAAAAAGAACAATATATACATGGCTAGGTTTACCTTAAATACGTAGTCAAATTGGTAATCTGCCACAATGCCAGCTAGTGCTGGTCCTATAGCCACCCCTACATTTTGAGCTAGATAAATGGCATTAAAGGCCTTTCGCCCACCTTCTGGCCAAGCAGTTCCAGCTAATGCAAACATTCCGGGGAAAACTATCCCCCCACTAAATCCAAGTATCGTTAAGAACCACACATAATGTGGCCAGCCGTGCCAAATCGTTAAACCAATTAATGAGGCAATAGTTAAAAGAATACCAAACATTATTGATTTATAGCCACCTATTCTATCGAATAGATACCCACCTAATAGATTTCCTAATACACCAGCTGCAGAATTCAACATCAAAATAAAGCCAGCCATCGCCAGTGACTTTCCTAAATAATCGTGCAAATAGATGGCGTTTAAAGGCCACAAAAAAGAGTTGCCCGTTGTGTTCACAAGCATTCCGATAATTAAAAACCAAACACTTTTTGGCATAGCATGACCTCCATTATTTCGCTACTCTAAATAGTTAGTGTATGCTGAAAAATACAAAAGCACAAGGCAAATAATTTTACCTTTTTTACATAGACTAAAAGAATGCGCTAACAGAGTATTATTTGCTAAAAGTGTATATGCTACAGGCTTATTTTTGCTCAGCTTTCCCCTTCATTTGCTCTGATTGACTTCCTTTTCGCTCGGCTTCTCATTCCATTCGCTCCGGTTGACTTCCTTTTCGCTCAGCTTCTCATTTCATTCGCTCCGGTTGACTTCCTTTTCGCTCAGCTTCTCATTCCTTTCGCTCCGGTTGACTTCCTTTTCGCTCAGCTTCTCATTCCATTCGCTCCGGTTGACTTCCTTTTCGCTCAACTTCTCATTCCTTTCGCTCCGGTCAACTTCCTTTTCGCTCAGCTTCCCACCTTATAACGATTCTCTACATCCCCACGGACTTTAACCTCCGCAAAATACTACCTTATCTCACTCTCAATAATTGGGTCACCCACATAATATTCGATTCTTACCTCATGACGGAACTATAAGCACATGATAGAATATACCGTTAGAGGAGTGAAATATAATGACAGAAACTAACTTTCCTTTTCCTTCAGAAGGGAAAAGATACTATACATGGAATCGCTATTTGCGTGATCAATTCGGTCATAAAGTTTTTAAAGTAGCACTTGATGCTGGCTTTGACTGCCCAAATCGTGATGGCACAGTTGCCTTCGGTGGCTGTACATTCTGTAGTGCTGCGGGTTCTGGTGATTTTGCAGGCAACAAAGTCGATCCTATCGATGTGCAATTTGCTGAAATTCGTGACAAGATGCATCAAAAATGGAAAGACGGCAAATATATGGCCTATTTTCAGGCATATACAAATACACATGCACCACTACCAGTATTAAAAGAAAAATTTGAAGCTGCCTTGGCTCAAGATGGTGTTGTTGGATTGTCCATTGCAACCCGCCCAGATTGTTTACCAGATGATGTAGTTGAGTACTTAGCTGAATTAAATGAGCGTACGTATTTATGGATTGAGCTTGGTCTTCAAACAGTACATGAAAAAACTGCAAGTCTCATTAACCGCGCCCATGATTATGCAACATATGTGGAAGGTGTTGAAAAGCTACGTAAGCACGGTATTCGCGTATGCTCACACATCATTAATGGCCTACCTCTTGAAGACTATGACATGATGATGGAAACTGCACGAGAAGTAGCAAAACTTGATGTACAAGGCATTAAAATCCATTTGTTGCATCTTTTAAAAGGGACACCGATGGTTAAGCAATATGAAAAAGGTATGCTAGAATTTTTAGATCAGGACGTTTATACAAAGTTAGTAGCCGATCAACTTGAAATTTTACCGCCAGATATGGTTATTCACCGTATTACAGGCGATGGACCAATTGATTTAATGATTGGCCCGATGTGGAGTGTTAATAAGTGGGAAGTATTAAATGGGATTGATGCTGAGCTTGAACGTCGTGGAAGCTGGCAAGGGAAATTTTATAAAACTGAGGCAGTAAAATGAAATTACAACGCGTTTTACAATATGCACAACAGCTCATAAAAGATACGGTTAAAGAAGGCGATACAGTAGTGGATGCCACCGCTGGAAACGGCCACGACACATTATTTTTAGCCCAACTTGTCGGTGACGAAGGACAAGTATACGCCTTTGATGTTCAAAAAAGCGCAGTTGATGCGACGCTCCATCGCCTCCTAGATAATGGCTTAGAGCATCGCGCACTTGTCTTGCACAGAGGGCATGAGGAAGTTGCCAAATATGTATACAAGCAAGTCGCTGCTGCGATTTTTAATCTTGGCTATTTACCTGGCAGCGATCATGATATCATTACAAAGCCAAATACAACAATACAATCCATTCAAGATTTACTTAAGCTACTCAAAATTGGTGGTCTCATCGTCCTTGTTATTTATCACGGTCATCCGGGTGGTAAAGAAGAACGAGATGCTGTCATTGAGTATGTCAGTCAACTTTCCCAAAAGCATGTACATGTTTTAAAATACGAGTTTCTAAATCAACAAAATGATCCACCCTTTGTTATTGCATTAGAAAAAATGAAAGATTTCCCGTTACAATGATTTTCTAAGACATGATTTCGATAATCAGACTCATATCTAATTATCAAAAGGCTATCTAATAGTAATATCTATTAGATAGCCTTCTCATTATTTTCTATTTATTTTTACGTTTTTCACTGTACTCAACCCAGAAATCGGCACCTTTAATTCCTAGTTTACGAGGATCAAATACAGGATCTTTCCCTTCTTTTTTCTGCTTCTCGTAATCTTTTAATGCAACGATAGCTGGTTTCATTATAATCAAAATCGCTATGACGTTAATCCAAACCATTAAGCCTAATCCGACATCCCCCATCGCCCACGCAAGGTCAGATGTACGGATAGTACCGTAGAACGCAGCAATTAAAATAGCAAATTTAGCAATCCAAATGAAGACTTTCTCTGTAAATCCTGAGAATAAGTAAGCCACATTGGTTTCTGCAATATAGTAATATGCCATAATAGTTGTAAAAGCAAAGAAGAATAATGCAATCGCTACAAATGGACCACCAAATCCTGGTAGCGAAGAATCAACAGCATATTGAGTGTACGCTGCGCCTTCTTTAATACTTTTTGCAAATGTTATTTGTTCCTCACCAGTTAGGCCGTTTTTATTGAATTCACCAACATGAATATATGGATCAGTGCCTTCCCCTGCCTTTTGATCCTGTACATTATACATGCCCGTAAATAAAATCATAAATGCTGTAGCTGAACAGATTAATAATGTATCAATGTACACAGAAGCCGCTTGTACGATGCCCTGTTTAGCAGGGTGTGACACTTCTGCAGCCGCTGCTGGATGTGCGCCTGTACCTTGACCAGCTTCATTTGAATAAATACCGCGCTTAACCCCCCAAGCAATAGCCGAGCCAATAATACCACCAAAGATTTCTTGAGCACCAAATGCACTAGAAAAAATTAATGCAATGACTGATGGAACCTCAGAAATATTCATTGCAATAATAACGATAGCCATAATTATGTACGCTAATGCCATAAATGGTACAATTACTTGTGCAGCATTTGCAATAGATTTTACCCCACCGATAATAATTGCACCTAATAATACAACAATAATAAGTCCTGTAATCCAAGTATCAATACCGAAAGCGTTTTCAACAGCTGTCGCAATTGCGTTTGATTGAACACCAGGCATTAGAATCAACATAGCAATTAATGCAGCGATAGCAAAAATAATTGCAAACCATTTTTGTCCCATTCCTTTTTCAATGTAAAAGGCTGGTCCTCCACGATATTCAGTATCTTTCTCTTCTTTATAGATTTGTGCTAATGTCGACTCAACATAAGCCGTTGCCGCACCGATAAAGGCGATAGCCCACATCCAAAAAACAGCACCAGGTCCCCCCATCCCGATGGCAGTAGCTGTACCGGCAATATTACCTGTACCTACACGACCAGATAATGCGATAGACATTGCCTGGAAGGATGAAATCCCCTTTTCTGATTTTTCTCCTTTAAACATTAAGACAAACATATCTTTAATGTGCCTAACTTGTAGGAACCGTGTAATGATAGAAAAGAAAAGCCCAATTAATAAAATTCCATAAATAAACCACGGTCCCCATAAAATATCATTCAATTTTCCAACAATTGCTTCCATCTTACCCCTCCAATTTGAAAAATCTTACTATAGGTCATTATAGTATTACACTTTTCTGAAAATTACAATATTATTTTTTAATTAATAATAATTTTGTGATTTCCCAATTTTTTGGAGAGGCGTCAGACTATTCAATAATATAGCCAATTCTTCTGAGAGCATTATTAATAAAGTCACGTATATAAACAAAAATCTCTGTACGCTCTACTTCGTGAAATAGATTATGATAACAGTTTGACCATTCTTTGAATTGAAACTCCGTAAATTCCTGCTGATGAAGCCAATTTCGGGTCTGTTTAGTTTCGGTAATACTATCCTTTTCAGCTGTCATCACTAGCATAGGTACATTAGGAAATTCATCCTTAGACATTAACACTAAATTACGCATCATCTGCTGTAGCTCTCGATACCACTTCACTGAAACAACAGACATAAAAGGAAATTCATCCTTCATCTCATTTCTACCTTCTACACTACGTGTTAATTTTTCAAACGTAATTTCATGTGTCATTTTAACATTCGCTGTTAAAGCACTTAAACTTGTTAAAGCATTAGATAGTTTGCCTGGCAATAGCTTCAAATGTAGCCAAGGTGACGTTAATATAATGCCTGCACATTCATATTTTTTCTTATGCATGGTGTGTAATAATAATGTTGCACCAAGCCCATGACCAATTAAAAAAACCGGTAAATTATATGAACACGCATTCTCAACTAAATGCCTTGTATATTTATTGTATTCTTTAAAATCTTCATCATGGACACGTGAAAACTTTGCATTTACACCATGATTAGGTAAATCCCCCATGACTATGTGGAAGCCTTCCATTCTAAGTTTTTCTATAAGCCATGCATACCAGCGGTGGTTTTCATACGCACCATGAAGAATCGCCACCACAGCCTTCGCTTGTCCATCAGCTTCCCATTTCCACATTCACATAGTCCTCCTAAAAAATAATTACACATTGATTATATCGAAATATTTAGCTCAATTTATATTTTATATTTCCATAAAGTTGCGTATTTGATACGATTATATTACATCATAGAAAGAAAAGAGGCGATCCTTATGATCTATCCATTTAAAGGTAAAATGCCCAAGATCGATCCATCTGTTTTTATTGCCGATTATGCTACCGTTACTGGTGACGTTACAATAGGTGCTGAAACAACAATCTGGTTTAACACAGTTATTCGGGGCGATGTATCACCAACTATTATCGGCAAACGCGTAAGTATTCAAGACCTTTGTTGTTTACACCAAAGTCCTAAATATCCACTTATTATTGAGGATGAAGTAACAGTTGGTCATCAAGTAACTTTACATAGTTGTACGATTCGTAAAAATGCCTTAATAGGTATGGGCTCGATAGTATTAGACGGAGCAGAGATTGGAGAGGGTGCATTTATTGGAGCTGGTAGTCTCGTGCCTCCAGGCAAAGTCATTCCCCCGAATAGCTTAGCGTTAGGTCGTCCAGCAAAAGTTGTACGTGAATTAAATGCTGAAGATATAGAAGATATGGAACGTATCGTACGTGAATACGCTGAAAAAGGACAATACTATAAATCTCTTCAAACAAAAGATAAATAGCTATTTCAATTAATTGAAGCAAGCCCCATGTCTTCTCAGACATCCGTAAGAACGGACTAACTACAGATTAGGAGCTATTTTTTCGGTAAAAACAGCGAAAGGGGCTATTAGAAACACCCAGCCCCTTTCTGAATTATTTACTTTAATATAATTTAACAGCTACAACAGTATCTTCGCAGCTAATTTATAATCCTGCTTTTTCTCTTAATGCAACAGCTTTGTCTGTTTGTTCCCAAGGTACATTTAAATCGGTACGACCGAAGTGACCATATGCTGCAGTTTGCTTATAAATTGGGCGACGAAGGTCAAGCATTTTAATAATCCCTGCAGGACGTAAATCAAATAGCTCACGCACCCATTCTACAATTTCACTTTCCTTAACTTTTCCTGTACCAAATGTATCAACAGCAATAGATACTGGTTGAGCAACACCAATTGCATAAGCTAATTGTACTTCTACTCGTTCTGCTAAGCCTGCTGCCACAATATTTTTCGCTACATAGCGTGCTGCATACGCCGCTGAACGGTCTACCTTAGTTGCATCCTTCCCAGAGAAAGCACCGCCACCGTGACGTGCATAGCCACCGTATGTATCAACGATGATTTTACGTCCAGTTAGACCAGCATCCCCTTTTGGACCTCCGATTACGAAACGGCCAGTTGGGTTGATGAAATATTTAGTATCAGCATCTAGTAATTCACTTGGAACAACTGGTGCAATAACAAATTCTTTTAAATCTGCTTGAATTTGTTCAAGTGTCGCTTCTTCATCATGCTGTGTTGAAATAACAATCGTATCTACGCGCACAGGTACATTATTTTCATCATATTCAATCGTTACTTGTGTTTTGCCATCTGGACGTAAATATGCAAGTTCACCGGATTTACGTACTTCAGTTAAACGACGAGACAATTTATGCGCTAAACTAATTGGTAATGGCATAAGTTCAGGCGTTTCGTTACATGCATAGCCAAACATTAAGCCCTGGTCCCCTGCGCCAATCGCTTCAATATCAGCGTCTGTCATAGAGCCTTCACGCGCCTCTAAAGCTTGGTCAACACCTTGTGCAATATCAGGCGATTGTTCGCCAATAGCAACAAGTACTGCTAAGTTTTCAGCATCAAAGCCATATTTTCCTCGTGTATAACCGATTTCAGCTACAGTATCACGAACGATACCTTTAATATCTACATAAGTAGAAGTAGTAATTTCTCCTGCTACTAAAACTAAGCCTGTAGTTACTGTTGTTTCACACGCTACACGTGCATTTGGATCTTCTGCTAAAATAGCATCTAAAATTGCATCCGAGATTTGGTCACAAATTTTGTCTGGATGTCCTTCTGTTACACTCTCTGATGTAAAGAGTCGACGGTTTGTCATTTGGTTTTCCTCCTATTACTCTTACAAATAGTATTTGCGAATACGGTACTCATTACCCATGTCTAGTCCGCTCCTAAGGATTGAACTCTCGAGCCGTTGTTGTTGCTGTCGCTACGTTTACACTACGCTTTCGCACAGAAAACACTTGTTGCTGTCGCTACGTTTACACTACGCTTTCGCACAGAAAACACTTGTTGCTGTCGCTACGTTTGCACTACGCTTTCGCACAGAAAACACTTGTTGCTGTCGCTACGTTTGCACTACGCTTTCGCACAGAAAACACTTGTTGCTGTCGTTTCACTTTCGCCAAATGATCAGCTGCTCTTTTAACACGAGATTTTCGAAAGATCCGTCATTATAATAAGGAAAGAACTACATATACTTACCTTTAGATTCGTTTTTAACAATAAAAAAATCCTTTTCTCACGCTTACTTAACATGAGGAAAGGAATAATGACTTCGTAACCTTTCACTCTTATCGTTCAAGGGGGGTTCCCTTGCATCAGGTTGGCACCAACGCATGTCGTGAAATAGTTCATGCAGGTTGCCGGGTTTCACAGGGCCTGACCCTCCACCAGCTCGGGATAAGAGTATCCGTTCAATATCTCATATTACGTAAAAGGTTGAACGTTGTCAAATATTTTATGTTGATTTTGTTGGGAATCAAAGTGTTCGTTGAACATATTGCACTACACTTGGTCTTTTCTGTAAATTGAAGAAAAATAATCCCTACTATATACCTCACATCATGTGTTACCATATGTGTGACCCTATATCTACATCCAGCGAGTGTTTTGTAGCGAAAGAGCAACGTCAGCTACGGAAGACTGCCATCTCTACATGTGGTGGATGAATATGGTTGAAGCCCCTTTCCAGTTGGTGACAAGCTCCAACTAATAACAAAATCCCAGGCTAAAAACTTCACATCCTGTGCGAACCTCATATTGGCCAAAAGCTTCCAAACACAATTCAGCTGTGGCGAAAGTGATTCTGTAATCACTCGATTATAAATAGGGTAAAAATGTCTAAAAACAAATGAATTTACTTTTTGTCGTTTTCTTGAAAAGTCATAAAATCTCAAAAATAATTTCTGAATTAGTATAGATTATTTAAGCAATTGTGTTATACTATTTTTGAAATTAAGAAAATCTCCCTCAAGCTCAAGGGAATACTATAAAAAAGGATGGTATTTAATCGATGAATTCAGTAGAAATTGCAAACGAACTGAAGGAATTATTAAGCGGCGGTAACATTAATGTTCAACTTTCAGTACCACAATTAGCTGAAAAAGCTACATCTCGTGGTGAAGCTATGTTAACAGTAGATGGTGCAGTTCGTGCAGAAACTGGCAAATACACTGGTCGTTCACCTAAAGATAAATATACGGTAGAAGAAGAAGGCTCAAAAGATCAAATTGACTGGGGAAAAGTAAACCAACCAATTTCTTCTGAAGTGTTCGATAACTTATATGTTAAAGTAGTAAAATATTTAAAAGAACGTGACGAGTTATTCGTATTCAAAGGCTTTGCTGGTGCTGACAAAGATTCACAATTAAGCATCCAAGTAATCAATGAATACGCTTGGCACAATCTTTTCGCTCATCAATTATTTATCCGTCCAACTGAAGAAGAGTTAGCTTCTCATGTTGCTGACTTCACAGTTATCTCAGCTCCTAACTTTAAAGCAGACCCTGCTGTTGATGGTACAGCTTCTGAAACATTCATCATTGTATCGCTTGAAAAGAAAATCATCCTAATTGGTGGTACTGAATATGCTGGTGAAATAAAAAAATCTATTTTCGGTATTATGAACTACTTATTACCACAACAAGGTATTCTTTCAATGCACTGCTCAGCAAACGTTGGTGAAGCTGGTGATGTTGCATTATTCTTCGGCTTATCTGGTACTGGTAAAACTACTTTATCAGCTGACCCTGACCGTAAGCTTATCGGTGACGATGAACACGGTTGGTCTGATAATGGTGTATTCAACATCGAGGGTGGATGCTATGCAAAAACAATTAACCTTTCTGCTGAAAAAGAACCAGAAATCTATAACGCAATCCGCTTCGGTTCTGTTTTAGAAAACGTTGCTGTTGATCCAGAAACTCGTGTTTGTGACTATGACGATGGTTCATTAACAGAAAATACACGTGTAGCTTATCCAATCCAATACATCGAAAATATTGTTGATCCATCTGTTGCAGGTCACCCAAAAACAATCATCTTCTTAACAGCTGATGCATTTGGCGTATTACCTCCAATCAGTAAATTAACAAAAGAGCAAGCGATGTACCACTTCCTAAGCGGGTTCACATCTAAACTTGCTGGTACAGAACGTGGTGTAACAGAGCCAGAACCAGTATTCTCTACTTGCTTTGGTTCTCCATTCCTTCCACTGCCAGCAACTGTATATGCTGAAATGCTAGGTCAAAAAATTGACGAGCACGGTGCACAAGTATACCTAGTGAACACTGGTTGGACTGGCGGCGAATATGGTACTGGTAGCCGTATGAAGCTTTCTTACACTCGTACAATGGTACGTGCTGCAATTGATGGTAAATTAAAGGATGCTGAAACAATTCAAGATTCAGTATTTGGTTTACACATTCCAACAACTGTTGAAGGTGTACCATCAGAAGTACTTAACCCTCGCGATGCATGGGCAGACAAAGCTGCTTATGATGCAAAAGCTGCTGAACTTGCTGGTCTATTCAACGAGAACTTCAAGAAATTCTCAAACGTTTCTGAAGCAATCACTAAACTTGGTGGTCCATTAAAATAATTTACTAAGCAAAGGGAACGATTTCAGTCGTTCCCTTTTTTATTTCCCCTATTTTAGAAAAGCATACTTTTCATATTATTAACTTTGTGTATAATTCATAATAGTAGTTTAGGGGGTACATATGAAAAGAAAGTATAAAGTGATCATAACCATTGTTAGTCTTCTATTAATATTGTTTGTTGGAGCTGGATTTTTTGCAGGAAATTATTTTTATAATCTCGCCTTAGATCCAAATACAGATAAATCAGCTGTGCTTAATGCTCCACACAATTCTATTGCTATTAGCCCCAAAGAGACTAAAGAAAAAGAAGAGCGTGAAAAGTGGTTTAAAGAGAATTATGAAGACTCTTTTATTCAGTCTTTCGATGATTTGAACTTGCATTCTTATACGCTAAAAAATACGAAAGAAACAAATAAATGGGCAATTGTTTTCCATGGATATTCATCTGATGGCACACAAATGACAAAGTACGCTAAGCATTTTTATGATAAAGGCTTCAATGTTCTCATACCAGATGCAAGAGCTCACGGAAAAAGTGAGGGTGACTATATTGGTATGGGCTGGCATGATCGATTTGATGTAGTCTCTTGGATTAATAATGTTATCGATTCTGATAAAAACGCTGAAATTGTTTTGTATGGCATTTCCATGGGAGGGGCTACTGTGATGATGGCCTCGGGAGAGAACCTACCTGACAATGTTAAGGCTATTATAGAGGATTGTGGTTATTCTTCAGTTTGGGATGAATTCTCCTATCAATTGCAATCAATATTTAATCTACCTGCATTTCCTATTATGCACTTTTCTTCAATTGTTACAAAATTAAGAGCTGATTATACGCTTGGTGAAGCTAATACCGTCGAGCAAGTAGCAAAGTCGAAAACACCAATGCTATTCATTCATGGAAGTAATGATACATTTGTTCCTTCTGATATGCTAAATGAAGTATATGAGGCAGCCAATGTACCTAAGGAGAAATTTATAGTTGAAGGTGCTGGACATGGCGGTGCAGAAAGTGTTGCCGAAGACTCTTATTGGGAAACTATTAATAACTTTTTAACAAAGTATTTAGAGTAAAAGTTCTTTCTACCGTTCAGGTGCTGCCAAAAAGCACCCGAGCGGTTTTTAAATGTTGTTCTTCAATAACCTAAGCAGTTCTTCAAATAAAAAACTCCATTTTGAAAAAGCGTTAATCAAGACGGTGCAATTCAATCAGTGATATGTGATTTTTTATTTGTTGTATCAAATTCTACTATAATTATTAGAAATAAATGCTTTGAAAACCTTGAAGTATTTGTAAATCAATTTTATCTGCCTTTGTCCTTTGAATGATAAAATCTAATCCCTGTTTTGTGTTATCTGCAAATTTAGGCAATGCTTCAAGAGCATCTGTTAAAGGTTTGTTGAAGTTGTCCCAATGTATTGGAATAATAAGTTTCGGTTGTATTTTCCATACAGTTTGTTCATAATACATGTTTTGAAAATCTTGATCCTGAGCTCCTAATACCCCTATTCCTAAAAATAATACATTAGCTCGAATACCATCTAATGCCCCTTCTATATAGTTAGCACTGGGTTTTACAAAGAATGTTTTATTATGATGCGTAATCAAAAAATCGTATGAAGAATCTTCATGATAATCTAGAGCTTTTGCTGGTTGTTTAAGTGGCTCTTTTATTTTTTCTCCTTCGTCAAAAGTTGGTGAATGTTTTGATTGAAAGACTGTGACAGTAAAATCCCCAAACTGCATTGCCTTATTCACTTCGTATACAGACATCTGTTTCATATTTATACCATCACCAAGTCCTATATTAATGGCTGATTCTGAACCATATACATGTGTCCCAGTTTGTTTAGCGATATAAGCTAAATCTAACGCATGATCATAATGTGTATGAGCTATGAACAATCCCCGAAGCTTATTATTATCAATTCCTATTTTCTTAAAGGCTTTATTTACAGCATCTGCATCAGTTTGTACAGTGCTGAAAGGCAATATTTTTGATAAGGGCGGCCTAGAAATAAAACCATCAATCATTAATTGTGTGTTGCCATCATCAAATAATAAAGATGATGTTCCTAAAAATGTAACCTTTATCTCACCTTGATTGAATATTTTTTGCTTTGTATTGGGAGCGTAATATTCCTTGTATTGCCGAATATCTGCCGAAGGTGTTAAAAACTTATAATAAACAAAAGTGGAAGCGACTATCATAAACACTAATCCTACAATCATAATCTTAAGTCTTTTACTTATTATGTATTTCAAAGAATAATCTCCTCTCTAAACATTAGATATTATAAGAATTCTAAAAGGAGATTTATTCAAGCACACCCCTCCTTTGAGCGAGAATATTTTAATTTCGTGAGTCATAAGAAGCTTTCCATTTTGAATCATTACATCCCTTGAAACCGATGGGAGACAGTCCTAAATATTTATTGTCGTTTCATCCATTCACAAAGTGCATATACAGTTTCACGATTTTTTGCTGGCGGATACTGATGGGCGTAGTGACGATCATACCATGTCTCATAGGTTTTATTGGCATCCTTTAGATAAAATTCTAACTGTCTCGCATGTTCAATATCTACATTTTCATCACGGTAGCCATGAATAATAAGAACTGGGGCTGTGATATGCTCAATCTCAAATAGTGGTGTTCGTGCATCATAAGCCTCTGGTACACGATTAGGCGTTCCACCAATTACACGCTTCATCATACGTCGCATATCTGACCGCTCCCAATAGGTAGCAGTTGCATCAGATACTCCTGCCCATGTTACAACAGATGTAATATCTCTGCGTAATATTGCTGTCCAAAGTGCCATAATCCCACCACGTGAAAAACCAAAGACATGAATATTATCATTACAAAACTGCTTTAGCACATCTACTGCATATACAGCATCATAACGATCAGCTCCTGCAAACTCATCTCGACCTTCCCCGCCTCGATTACCACGATAATATGGAGCGAACACTATAAAGCCTTGTGCTGCAAACTGTGCAACACGTGAAGGTCTAACCATACCAATACTTTGCATACCTCCTCGTAAATATAAAAAGCCATCATATGTACCCTCTGTCTTAGGCTCTGCTAACAATCCCTTCACACGTAGCCCTTGCGACATATAAGTAATCTCTGTTAAACGAATGGCTGGATTAGGCGAAGGATAAGCACGCTTTGTAACGATTTTACCATTGGTCATAATGCTTCAACTCCTCCAGCATTTTCTGCATTCCTTCATCCTTCATATGAAAGCTTAAATTTGGATGATTAGCAAACTCTTCATCCGTTAGCCAAATCATTCCCGATGTTTCTAAATCAAACTCGATGTCCTCCTGCCCTTCATACTGTGCAGTAAAGACAGTTTTACAAAATAAGATTTCATCATGTACTGCGTATTCTGCAAACCATTTAAGATTTTTCACATGAACACCAGTCTCCTCAAATACTTCTCTAACCGCAGCCTCTTCCAATGTTTCTCCAGGTTCTTGCTTCCCACCTGGAACCTCTACACCTCGACGCTTATGAATGGTACATAACCACTTATTTTTATATTTTAATAAAACAAGCACATGTTTAGGTTCAACTTCAAGCTCACCTCTTGTAAAACTTAAATCCACTCGTAATCCATTTAAATCTGTAAATGAAAACATCCTCTTCAACTCCTCTATATAAATCGATAATATCTCGTACACTGAGTTGAATCTATTACTAAAAAATAATGGCATTCCTCAGCAGATCAATTCACGAATCTCCCCCGATGAAAAAGCAGGATTCGAATACATTTTATTTTTACTATAGTGTAACTATCTTGGTACAATCAACAAATTAAATCACAAAAATTCGATTCTATATTTATCCTAAAGTGAAAAAAGAATAGGAGGTTTGATTTACATGTTAAAGATGATAATTGCACTGCAAAAGATTCGTTGTCAACTTGGGCATTAACGATTGCAAAATATAATTTTCGGCCATCTCCACTATATGCTCCAGGCTATTTACTTATTGTCGCTTCCATTTTTATCGTTGTTTTTTATTAAATTAAATGAGCAACAGTATCAACTTGCATCATTACTGGAAATTGCGATAATAGCTGAAATACAAGAAAAAAGCGTGCTTCAAAATGTTTGAAGTCACGCTCTGTTTTTAAAACAATTGACAAATTGGACTAACAGATAACTAGACACGTTTGTTAAAGTAAGGAAGTTGTTCCACAAAAGCCTTCGTTTCCGCATCCCCATATTCATGGACAAGTGCATAGATTTTCATTAATCGTAAATCGATTTCATCATTTTCTCGATCTAAATGGTATTGCAAATATGGCAATTGTGCACGCCATGCATTTGAAATTTCAAGCAGCTGCATTTGTTGAAAAATCCTTTCAAATACATCTAATGCTTGTCGATCTATATTGAGTTCAAAGTTCCACGGTCCTGCATATGGATTTGTATAATACGTTCTATTGGCAAGTGAAAAATATACACGTTGACGATCCATCTCTTCAAAACACTCCTTTTACCATAGTATGGTGGAAAAAGTGCTGTTTTATTCGCTGGACTGTCAAACTTCCTTCACAATTGAGGATAGCATCTAATTTATAATAGATACTATGAACAAAGAACGGAGTGAGTGCCATGAGTTTAGCTACGCTCTTAATAGTTGCTGTCATCATTGTTATTTTCTTTTTGGTCGCGACTATTATCAGTGTCAACCGTGCGTATGCCTTTAAACATACAGTTGATGAAAAACCTAAGCAAAGTTTTCAACAAGATGAAGACTAGTTCAATTAATATATTTTTATAAATGAATCACTTATAATATTTTATAAAAGGATGTTAGTTTAGATGCACTAGCCTTAGTCAGCTAATAAATTGGATTTGGAGTGAAAACAATGGGAGTACCATTACCAATAATAATTATGATTGCAATGATGATGCTAATGTTTGGCGTTTCTGTCATCGTTCTTCTAAAGAAAAAAGGCAATCTTTTTACACAAACTATCGATGCTAAACCTGAACAGGTCAACTCTCAACAAAAGGACAGACAAATATGAAATATCCCTTTATATGGCTCATTAAGTTTTACAGAAAATTCATATCACCAATGACGCCTCCATCCTGCCGCTTCTACCCTACATGCTCCTCCTATGGACTTGAAGCATTTCAAAAACACGGTGCCATTAAAGGATTATTTTTAACCGTTAAACGTATATCAAAATGTCAGCCATTCCATCCTGGAGGCTTTGATCCCGTGCCTGAAAAATGGCCTTCGAAAAAAAGTTAATTTTCGAGGGTCATTTTTTCTTGTGCTTTTGTCAGATGTACGCTATTATAGATACTGTTCTAAAAAATAAATCGTAATGATTACTATTTGAAAGAGGTATGCTATAAAATGAAAAAAATATTTTTGTTATTTTTAGTGGCAGTTCTTGCCCTATTCACCGCTGCCTGTGGGGATAAATCATCCAAACAGTCTGAAGCAAAGGATAAATTAACAATTTATACAACTGTGTATCCGTTAAGTTATTTTGCCCAACGAATTGGTGGTGATTTTGTAGAGGTTTCTTCTATTTATCCTGCTGGAGCCAGTGAGCATACATTTGAGCCAACACAAAAAGATATGATGAAGCTTGCAGATGCTGATGTATTTTTCTATATTGGCTTAGGGCTAGAAGGCTTTGTTGAAAATGCTAAAAAAACGCTAGCCAAAGAAGATGTAACAATGGTTGCAACAGCAGATAATGTTTCAGATGAAAAATTAGCTGTGAGCACTGGTCATACACATGATGAAGAGGAAGCCCAGCATGATCACGATCATGCTACCGCTGAAGAAGAACACGGACATGAAGATCATGATCACGGAAATATAGATCCTCATGTTTGGCTATCACCAATTATTAGTCAAGACTTAGCACTTTCTATTAAAAACACTTTAGTTGAAAAAATGCCAGAACAAGAAGCTACATTTACAACTAACTACGAGGACTTAGTAAAAGAGCTACAAGGTTTAGACAAAGATTTTAAAGCAATGGCTGATAAAGCACAAGAGAAGTCATTCTTCGTATCACATGCTGCATTTGGCTATATCGCAGGTCAATATGGCTTAAAACAAATTCCAATAGCAGGCTTAAACTCACAAAATGAACCTTCACAAAAGGAACTAACAGCAATTGTTGATAAAGCGAATGATTTGCATATTCATTACATTTTATTTGAGCAAAATGTCTCTTCTAAATTAGCCGAGGTTATTCAAAAGGAAGTTGGAGCAGAATCACTTGTCTTGCATAATTTAAGCGTTTTAACAGCAGATGATGTTAAAAACAATGAAACTTACTTTACACTTATGAAAAAAAACATTCAAACATTAGATACTGCATTAAACGCTCATTAATGAATAAGGAGGTGCCCCAAACATCGTATGGGACACCTCCTTTATTATGACGTATTTTTCTTGTGGGATACGTTTTTTTTCCGTTCTATAAATACATATCCGCCACTTTTTTATTTGCACTGCATTGTGCGCGATCTTTCGATTAGCCTTTACTTGGGCTATATTACTTTCTAAAATAATTGCTTCCTCTTCATTTAAATACAACTGAGCAGAATTATCGCTTTTTTTATCTTTTAAAAGCTGTATAGGCTGTTCAACTAATTGTTTAACTGTATATTTATTTTTCTCTAAAATGGACAGCCCTTTATTAAAATTATTGCCCATTATTGGTTTTGTTAGAATTTCAACCCTACTAGTTCTTTGGAAATTAGTATAGGCTTCGCTTGTTGCTGCCGGGAAATTTGTATAATCCCATGTGTGATCTTGCGCTAACTGGCGATCAGAAACTAAAAAATAATTATATCGTACTTCACCCTTACGATCAGGCAATGGATCATCCCATGTTACGTCGATATGATACCATGCCTTATCTAGCTTCACTAATACCCATGCATGTAGCTGCTCCCCCACTTTTCCTGGTACATATTGTACCTCAAAGCCTAGCATCTCTAACATGCGATAAAGCACTAAAGCATAGGCCTGACAAACTCCCTTGTTTTCTGAAAGCAATGTGTAGGGAGAATATTGGCTTCCCTCGGTTTCCTTTGAATATTCAGCAGATAAAACGATAAAATCATGTGCAGCTTGTATTTTCTGCAATTCATTTAATCCATACATAGGTGCAATAATATTCGCCAATGTCTGTTCTACATATACCTCCTCTTCTTGTGAAATGTGATAAGAAAACTGAAAGTTAATGACAATATTATTGGCATAGCCATCATATTTCCATTTTAAACTAGAAATATTGGCGTAAATATATGGATCTTGAATAGCACTTTTTATAAGCTCTGTTAGTTCATCTTTTATTTCCGACGTATCACCAATGTAACGAATATCAAATTCAGTAGATAATTGCATGACTTCTTGTTCAATTAGTTTTTGTAGTGTTTCTATTGAATTAGCTGTTGCTATATTCTTTTTTTCATAGTTTGCGAAAACTTGCACATGACTCATTTGTAGAACAAATAATATAATGACAACATTATATATATATTTTCTCATCTGAGTCATTCTCCTTTACTAATAGTTTATGCCTTTCATTTTTTATTATGTTAATGAATGATTAATTTCATTCTAAAAGTTTATAAACTCTAAAAAAATCTGTATATGGAAATCTGAGTGAATATTTGGCACTTTAAATGTGGTGATTTCCGTTCCAGGCTACTCGCTTTGTTGCTGCCGCTTCGCTTTCGCACAGTAAACATTTGTTGCTGCCGCTTCGCTTTCGCACAGTAAACATTTGTTGCTGCCGCTTCGCTTTCGCACAGTAAACATTTGTTGCTGTCGCTTCGCTTTCGCACAGTAAACATTTGTTGCTGTCGCTTCGCTTTCGCACAGTAAACATTTGTTGCTGTCGCTTCGCTTTCGCACAAAGCAAGGCTTCCTGTGGGCGAGCGCCGAGCCGATTCCTCCGCTAAGGGGACGAAGGCTAAGTGCATCACGTCCTATGTCAACGCCTTAATGACCTCATCGTGTTGGCCATAATAGTTTTTCAACAACATGAAAAGAAGCCCTCTTATCAGATAGTGACCCCTTAAAGTTAGATTTTTAACTCTAACTTTTGGGGTGCAACACCATCAATGAAGGCTTCTTTTTTGTCTTAGTTCATTAATTTTCTACGAAGCAGCTTATTGGCACCGTTTCGAGGAAGCTCGTCCGTTACAATAATTTCTTTCGGAATTTTATATTTAGCAAGTTTCTTCTGACAAAATTCTTGTAATTGCTCTACTTGTATTTGTTGTTTTAATACAACAAAGGCAATTGGTACTTGTCCCCAATCAGCATCATCAATGCCACATACGCCCGCTTCCTTAACAGCAGGATGTGTAAGCAGCACATTTTCAACTTCAGCAGGATAGATATTTTCACCACCAGAAATAATTAAATCAGCACGACGATCAATGACAAACAAATAACCTTCTTCATCCATATAGCCGATATCTCCAGTATGAAGCCAACCATCAATCGTTGCACTTTTTTGGGCAAAACGTCCAATATAACCTGGTGTAACATGTGGACCACGTATGCAAATTTCTCCTTCACCCTTGCTATTCGGCTCAGCAATGTGAACTTGATTGAAAAATAATGGCTTTCCAGCTGAACCAATTTTACGCATCGCATCTTCATTTGCTAATGTTGCCGTTTGTGACGAAGTTTCTGTCATGCCATAAGTTTGAGCTACCGCTAAATTTAAAGCTTGAGCTCTTTTTAAATAATCAACTGGCACAGGTCCACCTCCTGCTAAAATCATTTTAAATCGTGAAGAGGCTTGTGCATTTTGGTGTTCAAGTGTATGTAGAATTCTTTCTAATGTAACTGCGACAACTGACATGTGTGTGACATCGCCATCCATAATATTTTGTGAAATAGCTTCTACATCAAAATGATCATATAAATGCACCTTATTGCCGTATAATAGCGAGCGCACTAAAATTGAAAAGCCGCTAATATGAAATAATGGTACCGCGCAGAGCCATACATCATCTGCATGCAAACCTATATTAAGAACAGAGGCCGTTGCACTTGCCTGATGATTGCCAACTGTTTGACGCACACCCTTTGGAAAGCCAGTCGTACCAGATGTATACATAATCGTTGTTGTTTGATTTAAAGACCATTCTTTCGTAATATCAATAGCCAATTCTGCACCTTTTTCTATAGCAGAAAATAAATGATAAGACGAATGTTCTGGTAATTTTCCAATATCCTCATCTGCCATTAATACTGCCACTGCCTGTGAATCCTCTAACTGATAGGCTATTTCAGCCTGAGAAAGCCTACGATTTAACATGACCATTTCACATTGTAAATGCATACATGCGTACATCATGATGACAAGAGTGGGCTTACTCGGTCCCATTATAGCGATACGGTCTCCTTGATTAATACCCAGTGCTGTTAGTTGGCGGGCACGCTTTAAAGATAAATCGTTTAATTCTTGAAATGTCCATGTTTGCCCTTTATATGTTAAAGCATTTCGCGACGGTGACAAATACGCTCGCTGTAAAATCCAATTTGGAAACATTTTTGTTGTCCCTCCGATCAATCTTTATCTTACCGCTTTATAGAATTATCCGTCTATCTGTTTCACTTGGACGAGTCTATCCGTCACTTTATTGATTCTATCCGTCATTTGGACAATTCTATCCGTCACTTCAGGAATTCTATCCGTCATTTGAACAGTCCTATCCATCTCTTCAACTATTCTATCCGTCTCAACCTCCCAAGCATACAAAAAGCTCGTATCTCCATAAAGATACGAGCCGTGCAACCCTTTAAATAATCAAGGGAATCTTGGGAACTGACCGAAATCTGGTTGACGTTTTTCTTTAAATGCGTCGCGACCTTCTTTTGCCTCATCTGTTGTGTAATAAAGAAGAGTAGCGTCGCCAGCCATTTGTTGAAGACCTGCTAAACCGTCTGTATCTGCATTCATTGCTGCTTTTAAGAAGCGTAGAGCAGTTGGAGACATTTGTAGCATTTCTTCACACCATTGTACAGTTTCGTCCTCCAATTGCTCATAAGGAACAACTGTGTTAACTAATCCCATATCAAGTGCTTGTTGTGCATCATATTGACGGCATAGGTACCAAATTTCACGTGCCTTTTTATGACCAATAATACGTGCAAGATAGCCTGAGCCATAACCAGCATCGAATGAACCAACTTTTGGTCCAGTTTGTCCAAAACGAGCATTGTCAGCAGCAATTGTTAGGTCACATACAACATGTAATACGTGTCCTCCACCGATTGCATAGCCTGCAACCATCGCTACTACTGGTTTAGGAATAACACGGATTAAACGTTGTAAATCAAGAACGTTTAGGCGTGGGATTTCATCTTCACCAACATAGCCGCCATGTCCGCGTACCTTTTGGTCTCCACCTGAACAGAAGGCATGTTCACCTTCACCTGTTAAAATGATAACTCCAATATTTTTGTCATCACGTGCACGTGAAAAAGCATCGATCATTTCCATTACCGTTTTTGGTCGGAATGCGTTGCGCACTTCTGGACGGTTAATCGTAATTTTTGCGATACCGTTATAGAACTCATACTTAATGTCTTCATAAGTATGTAAAGTAGTCCATTGACGTGTCATTGAATTGCCTCCTAATAAATATATTCGTCTCGTTACTAATCGAGGCGGTAACGTAATAATATTACGATCAATTATGCCTCGGCATAATTGCGTCTGGAATCGGCTTTGTGCCTGCACAAAGAACTCCTTTCCGATTCCGTGACATCCGCCGGAGGCTTTAACTTCTTTCAGCGGGTGTTTGGACACCCGCTGAAAAGTGACTTAAAACCGCTTTCATCTCACCACCTATAAAGGCGGGAGACTTCTGCTGAAAGAAGTTAAATACTCCTCTACTATTGTAGCAAACTCAGCGGGATTTTCCACATGAATTGCATGTCCAGCATCATTTACTATCTTATGCTTAACATTTTTTAATAACGCTTTCATTTCTAGTGCAATTTTACAAAATTTCTCATCAAGTGAGCCAGTTATTAATAAAACAGGACATTCAAGCTCAGCCATTGATATCCAATTTGACGGTTGGGTGCCTGTACCAATGCCCCGTAAGCTACCTGCCAGGCCTTCCTCCTTCTGAGAAAGTCGTTCTGCCTGAATAGCTTGTCGTACACTGTGTGGTAAACGCTTTTGGGACTCAAACAAAGGAATGTTCTCCCACGCATTAACAAAAGATCGTAAACCATTATCAATAATTTTTTCAGCTAGAGCGTTATCTCTTTCACAACGTTCAGAACGTTCCTGTGAAGTTCGTAAACCTGGGGAAGCACTTTCTAAAATAAGCTTTTCAATGCGCTCAGGGCAGGAGAGTGCATACGATAATGCAATTCTTCCTCCCATTGAATAGCCTAACAGCGTAAATTGTTTTAGCTGTAGCTGTTCAAAAACTTCCTCTAAATCTTGGATTTGTTCATGCATAGAGAAGCGACCGATATGCGAAGGTATAGCTGTTTGCCCATGTCCAATACAATCAATCGCAACTACTCGTACATTAGTCAGAGTTTTCGCTAAATTTCGCCATGTAGCCGTACTACCTGTAAAACCGTGTAAGGCAACGAGCGTTTGCTGCGCTCCATCATTCCAGATCTCCACATGTGTTTCAAGCCCACCAATCATTAGCTTTGCCATGCTTTTAACCCCGCGTTAATACGATTCCAAAGTGCCTTGTGCGCATAAACATTTTCCTCTCTGTCTGTGAAAATTTCTAATAAGCGCAATGGACGTTTTTTTGTCGTCTTAAACTTCTCTGATAGCTCTGAAATATCTTCTACACGAATGTAGTCCATGTCATACATCTTGGCAATATCATGGAATTCAAGAGCAGTAGGCGTGCCAAATAAATCTTCATAATGTGCTTCCACTGTAGATTGTGGTAAATAAGAGAATATACCGCCACCATCATTATTCATAACGATGATCGTCAAGTTGCACTCCTGATATCTTGAAGCAATAAGACCGTTGACATCATGTAAAAACGCTAAATCTCCTATAAGTAAGTAGGTTTCACGATTATTACCTTGACTAAAGCCCATTGCTGTTGATACGACGCCATCAATACCATTTGTGCCACGATTCGCAACAATTCGAATATCTTTCGGTGTAGCCATTAAAAACGTATCAATATCACGCACTGGCATACTGCTACTCACAAAAATATCACTACCATTTGGGATTATCTTCAGTAAATGACTGACCATTGCTCCCTCATCGATAGCAGCTTCAGAATAATGTTCTATATACTCTAGTGCAATATCATTGGCATCCTGCCATTCAGCTAAATACTCAGACTCTAACGCTGTTTTAGAAATCTCCAGTTGAGTAAGCCACTCACCCATGCTTGCTTGAATAAAATGAGTAGAGACACCTGTAGAATCACGGAACATCGGATCTTCATCGACTACTATATAAGCATCTGGTTGAGATTTTGTGATAAATTGCATGATAAATTTAGAAACTGGCTGTGCTCCTAAACGAAGCACCGTATTAGGTTTAACCAATGCTTTAAACTCTTCACTCTTCATTATTGCATCATACGTCGTGATAATGTACGGCAGACAATCCGTTGGGACAGACGTTCGCATATGCGATAAACTTTCGACAATGACCGGCCATTTTAATTGGCGAACAAACTCCCACAAGAATGTTAAATCTGTACCAAGGGCTAGTTCCCCAATAATCACAAAACCTCTTTCGGAAGCACTTAAAATTTTCGATAGCTCCTGCTGAGTTGCCTTTGGAGGCATTAGCTGAGCGATACTACTGTTCTTAAATGTTGCCTCTGGAAGCTCATCCCTAAAATCAATCAATAAAGGTTCTCGGAATGGTACGTTAATATGCACTGGTCCAAACGGTGCGCTTGTTGCAATTGCTACTGCACGAGCGATATGGCGCTCTATAAATGGTAGTGTTGGTGCAGCATCATCTGGTAGCGGGAAATCTACACTCCATTTAACATGCTTACCGTATAAATTTGGCTGATGAATAGCTTGAGGTGCTCCTACCTCCCGCAATTCATGTGGACGATCAGCTGTAATGACAATTAACGGTACACGAGCATAGCTTGCTTCCACAATGGCAGGAAAATAGTTTGCTGCAGCTGTTCCAGATGTACATAAAAGTACAACAGGTTTTGCTGTAGCCTTAGCTATACCTAGTGCAAAAAAGGCAGCTGAGCGCTCATCAACCTGACGATACATATGGAGCTGTTTCGTTGAAGCAAAAGCATAGGCTAGTGGCGTTGAACGTGAGCCCGGGCTAATTACAACGTTTTCTACACCAGCTTGTACTAAAGATGCGACCATTTTATAAACATAATCCGTTAAAATTTTCCGTTCATTCATGTAATTGTCCTCCTAGCGCACGAAGCATTGGGCGGAATTTCACTAATGTTTCCTCGTATTCAGATTGTGGTTCTGAATCTGCTACAATACCGCCACCAGCATATAAATAGGCTTTATCCGTAAGTAAAGCAGCTGAACGAATAGCAACTGCAAATTCCCCATTACCCTCTGCATCCATCCAACCAATTGGCGCAGCATAAAGTCCACGATTCATAGGCTCATATTTACGAATAGCTGCCATTGCTTCTTTTCTCGGAACACCACCTAAAGCAGGCGTTGGATGCAATGACTTAGTTAGTTGTAAAATTGATGCTTCTCTATTTAATTGACCCTCAACAGGTGTGTATAGATGTTGTATATCTCTAATTTTCAGTAAGCGAGGGCTATCTGGTATTTTCACATCGATACAATTTTTACGAAATGTTTCCGCAATCATATCGACAACATATTGATGCTCGCCACCATTTTTGGGATCATTTAATAACCTCTGTCCGTAGGCTTCATCTTCCTCAGCTGTCTTACCACGTTTAATAGAGCCGGCAACACAAGATGAAAAGGCACGTCCATCTTCTACCTTTACAAGACGTTCAGGTGACGCACCAAAAAACAGTAAATCTTGACGCTCTAAACCAAATAAATAGCTTTCTGGCTGTTCATGAATAATTTGTGATAGCACTTGCGGTGAAGTTACGTGCTCCTTAAATTGTAATGCCAGTGACCGTGCAATTACGACTTTATCTGCCTTCTTCTGCTTAATCAATGCCGTTACTTGATCAATTGAAGCTAAGTATGGATCCTTATATGGCTCGTAATAACTTGTAATCTCGGGCTTTGAATACGTTTTCACTTCTTTTACCTGAGCGGCATGAATTAGATGATCTCGCTCTTTACGTAGCGCTTCAAATTGCGCCTCTGTCTGCTGATCCCTTGTAATAAGATGAATGCTTACATACGCTTTGTCATCACGAATGACAAGCTGATACGTTGCTAATGCAAAGTAAGCCTCTGGGAAGTCTGTCCACTCTCCATCTACATTATTTTGAGGATCGAATGTAAAACCACCAAACAAAATTGGCTGTAGTTCACTCTGTCCTTTTACACAGTTTTTCGTTAAGCTTTTCCACTCTGCTTCTACGGCATCAAAACGATCATCTTTGGCGTTATTGTGAATCGTATGAGCATGTCCAAGCCCTACTAATGTCATTGTTTTTTCTCTATTTTGCCAATAAAATCGTTCACCTTTATAACGCTCCTCGCCCGCTGCATAAAATGCTAGCGCAGATAAGCGACTTACTTCAATTGTTTCCATATAAAAATGAAGGCTTTGGCCCAAAGAGTCCACTTCTACTTCTGTGGCTTGGTACCACTTCTGTTGCATGAAAATTACCTCCGTTGTTGCAATGTACATAATGAATGACGCCTCGGTTCAAGTATATCTGACCGGGGCTTGCTTAATGAAGTGAGCGTTTGTACTATCACTACATCATATTCTTTTCGTTAAAATAGCCATCTTTATATGTTAGACAGCCTATTTCTCGTACTGTTGCTATTATCCTAATTTTTGTTTCCAGTTCATAAGTGCATGTTCTATTGTATCATTTTTTTCAACTGAACTGTATGTAATAAGCTGTGAACCTACCCAATTTCTCTTTCTTCGTTTAAAATAAGAAGAGTCTACAACATTTGAAGGAGAGAAAGACCTTATGACCAAAGTCATTGAAGCTGATAGGGGTTTTAAAGTTTGGTGGCATTTAACACGTCCACATACTTTAACCGCTTCATTCGTTCCAGTATTTTTAGGAACAGCAATTGCCCTTGCAATTGAGAAACAAACAATTGATTTTGGACTATTTTTTGCTATGCTCATTGCAAGTATGCTTATACAAGCAGCAACAAATATGTTCAACGAATACTACGATTACAAACTAGGGTTAGATAATGAACATTCTGTCGGTATCGGCGGAACGATTGTCCGTCATGGCGTTCAGCCAAAAACAATTATGATGATTGCCTTAAGCTTTTATGCTATCGCGATGTTACTTGGCATTTACATATGTGCCTCTACTTCTTGGTGGCTTGCAGCTGTCGGCCTTGTTTGTATGCTAATTGGTTTTTTATATACAGGAGGACCGTATCCAATAGCCTATTCCCCATTTGGTGAAATTGTATCTGGAGCTGTTATGGGAATGGGTATCGTCTTAATTGCCTTTTATATTCAAACGCTTACAGTTACTCTTGATGCCGTTTTACTCTCTGTACCAAGTATGATTTTAGTGGGTGCTATCATGCTGTCCAATAATATTCGTGACATCGTTGGCGATACAGAGGGTGGTAGAAAGACGCTTGCCATTTTAGTAGGTCGTGATCGTGCCATTTCTGTGTTATCTGGCTTTTTTATCGTTTCATACTTATGGGTAATCTCCCTTGTAGCAATTGATGGCATTACTTTTTGGGCTTTAATTATTTTCTTAAGTGTTCCAAAGCCACTGCGTTCGATTCAAATTTTCCGCGATAAAAAAGAAGCCAAAGAAGTGATGCCTGCGATGAAATTTACAGCGCAAACGAATACATTCTTCGGCTTCCTCTTAGGAATCGGTTTATTAATTCAATATTTCTTTTACTAAGATACAACAATCAACTATGACTCGAAATAATTGCGTCCGAAAATTAGCTTTGTGTTTAGGCCTGCAAGATGCAGGTCAGTTACCGTTATCGCATGGATACGATGATTTTAAGCGAACATCCTATATTCATTCCTTTCTGATTCCATGACATCCGCCGGGGGCTTGAAAGAAATTAAAATGCAGCGCCTTAACAGGTTGCTGCATTTTTTACATAGCGTCGAAAATTATTATTTGCAATACCACGAACTTCTTCGACTGAAAAATGTTCACCTAAAGCCTCTAGCAAATTTTGTGCCTCTCCAGCATGCGCTAATCCTTTTATAGTAGCATCAATCCCATCAAAGTCTGAACCTAATCCAAGATGCTCTACTCCCACTATATTTGCCAGATGTTTGACATGCGCTACTAAATCATCCATTGTAGCATTGGCACCGATAAAAGAAGGAAAGTAAACTACATGAATATGTCCACCATGCTCTACTAGCGCCTTTGCTTGAGCATCCGTTAAATTTCGTGGATGATCACAAAGCGCACGTGCATTACTATGACTCGCGATGATATACTTTGTTAAAGGTAGCACGTCCCAGAAGCTCTGTTCATTTAAATGTGAGACATCGATAATAATATCTCGCTCGTTTAACAAGTTTATAACCTCTTTACCAAATGGCTTTAAACCAAGGCTTGCATCCTGTTCAGCACCGTGAGCTACGGCATTTTCTTCATTCCATGTTAGCCCAACAAGCTTCACGCCTGCATCTAATATCACAGAAAGCTTTGCTAAATCTTTGCCGATTGGAGCACAGCCCTCTAAACTTAAAATAGCCCCAATTTCATGCGGAGCTAAAGTATCTAATTGTGACCAATCAGTAATGTGAACCATGCCTTCAGTTTGTAATACATGTGTATGAAAGGCTTCAATTTGACGTACAACTTCCAAAAATTGCACACTTTGTGAAATTTCAGGATTAATATAAATAGCAAAAACTTGTGCTTTTACTTGCCCTAATTGTAATCTTCCTCGATTGGTAGCCAAACGTTCATCATTTTCAAATTTTGCATCTTCTAAAGTTGTTAATTTCCATAGTGCATCACAGTGTAAATCAATTATCTCCATATTCTCACCTCATACAGCTATTATACTGCTTGGAGGTGGAAATGCTTACAAACTTTTATCTTGAGGTGTATCAGAGTTGCCGAATTGTTCAAGTTCTATGAAGTCATCTGATTTTGGTGTAGGAGACAACACATCTTCCTCTACTGGCCTTAAATAATCTTCCATTTTTTCTGCATGCTCAACACAAGTCAATGCTTCCGGCTTAGCTTCTAAGCGACCAATAGGAATCTCTTCTCCACATATAGCACATTTTCCATAAGTACCATCCTCCATCGCTTGCAATGCATGTTTTATTTCCTCAGCATGGTCACTACGGTGCTCATCAATCACCATTTCCGTTAGCTGATCAGTTAAATCACTGGCATTATCAGCTGGATGATTATCATAATTAGATAACTCAGTCGCTTGTGGTCGCTCCGATTCCTCAAGTTGCTTTTCTATCTCCTGTAATTCCTGCTCTAATTGCTTTTTAAATTTTTCCATTTCTTGTGGGTTCAAAAACATCTCCTCCTCATCCTTCATTTTTTCCTAAATTAATATTTCTAAAACATGAAAGCATGAGGAGGAATCACTTATTTTTTCGTATAATTTATGATAGCATCATGTAAAAATTGCGTTGCCCCCTTAGAAACACGTTCATCATAATAAGATGTAAAGCGTTCATCTGCTAAATACATCTGTGCTATACCTGCATGTGCCTCCTTTGAATATTGTGACCATGAAAAACATAGCCAACGCTTATGAAGCTCCGCCACCTCCATAGCCACATCACTTTTTGTATTACCCATTTCTAGCGCCTCTTTTAAACGATCTAATAATTGCTGTTCTAGCTGCTGCATGGCTTTAAATTGTTCCTCAGTCAAATTCATTAACTTTGCATTCGACGCGTCAACCTTTTCATCCCCATATTTTGTACGAATTTCATGACCATATTGCTTCTCATTATCCTCAATTAGCTTCTCTTTAAATCCATTAAATTTCTCTTCATTTGTCATTGGTCGTTCCTCCTCAATAGATTGAATTGTTTTTTCCACTGTTTGTAATATTTTTTCAAGCTGCTCCTTGCGTTTTAGTAACGCAGCATGATGTGTTTTAAGTGCCTCTGTAGGCCGAAAATCAGGAGCTTGAATTATGTCCTGAATAGTTGCTAGCTTCATATCTAATGCTCGATAAAATAAAATTTGCTGTAGCATATCTACCTCAAATTGACCGTAAAATCGATAGCCGGCCTCATTGGTTCTTGCTGGTTTAAGCAATCCGATTTCATCGTAATAACGCAGTGTTCTCGTGCTAACCCCGGACAATTGAGCAAGCTCTTGGATCGTATATTCCACACTTTCTCACCTCCACTAATGCTACTGTAAACCTTTACGCAACGTTAATGTCAACCAGAAAATCTAAAAAATTTTTTTCATCATTCGGGCATTTTTTAGCTTATTGTGAATAAAAAAAGCAAACTAGCCATCCCTATCATGCTAGTCTGCTATTATTTTTACATCTTGGCATATTTCCCATGCCACACAATATTTCTATAGTTCTCTATATCAGTGTCTCCCTCAGTATTAATAAACAATACACGAGAGCTTTTATCTAATTGTAAACTGTCCTTCAGTTCCGTATATTGCGAATTGGTCATCAATTCATAAAAACATCCGACAGGAGCAGCCCCTGATTCTCCTGCAATAATTCGTGCATCTGTAGCTAACGGATTGCCAAGAATGCGCATACCAGTTGCAGCAACCTCCTCATCACAACAGATACTCACCTTTGTATAAGTTTTTAATAAATCCCAGGCTAATGGATTCGGTTCACCACATGCAAGCCCTGCCATAATTGTCTGCATCTCTCCGCCAACTGTTACAAACTGCTCTGTTCCTTCTTTAAAACTTTCATAAAAGCAATTTGCTGCATAAGGCTCAACTAAGACAAACGTTATTTCTTGCTCATAATATTGCGTTAAAAAAGCGACAATAGCTCCGGCAAATGATCCTACGCCTGCCTGCAAAAATACATGTGTAGGTGCATTTTCCAATTGTTCAACAATTTCTTTTACTAATGTTGTATATCCCTGCATAATCCATAATGGAATTTCCTCATAACCTTCCCACATTGTATCTTGAATAATGACCCAGCCATTTTCCTTTGCCAGCTGTGAGGTATATCGAACTGTATCATCATAATTCATCGTCGTTATTTCAGCATAGGCTCCCTCATTTTTAATATTTTGCAAACGTTCCTCTGCACTACCAGCTGGCATATAAATACGCGCCTGAAAACCAAGCTCTCTTGCAGCCCAGGCCACTCCACGACCGTGATTTCCATCTGTCGTTGAAATAAACGTTAAGTCCCCTAACTGCTCCTTTACTTTTGATGATTTTAGCTCTTTAAATGACAGCTCATCAATATTTCTCCCTAACATTTGAGCAACATACCGCCCTATGGCATAAACACCACCTAAAACCTTGAATGCATTTAAGTCAAATCGAAAAGATTCATCTTTTACCTTAATGTTATCTACTCCAACTAATGAAGCGAGAGCATTTAAACTGCGTAAAGGTGTTTGTTTAAAATTCTCATATGTTTGATGAAATGTTGTCACACGATTCACTTGATCTGGTGCGAAATTATGTAAAAAAGCTATTGTTTGTTCTATGTTTTTTTGTAATAAATATTGTTGATTATCTACCCACATTAATTTATCCATCCGTATCCCCCTAGTCTTAGTCCTATCACCATCTTAGCTTATAGGAGTACAAAACTCAAAATAAGAAAAACGCTATACAATAAAATGATAATTGTATAGCGTTCTTAACAGTTATTTAACAAAGATTTCTTCAACTTGGTCAAGCATAATATTAGCTGCAAGGATACCACCTGCTGTATTCCATATTACGTCGTCAACTTTATAAGCATTTCCTTTTTGTACTGCACTTAGGTTTTTCCATAGTGGATCATTTGTCCATTCTTCTTCTGTTTTTAATGCAGAGTCATCCCCGGTTGGCATGTATGTAAAGTAAAAAATAACATCCCCATCCATTTGAGGGATTGCTTCTTTTCCTATATCAATAGCTAATTTCCCTAATTTTGAATTATCTTTAAATAAATCTGCCTGCTCTGGTACTCGTTTAAAACCTAAGGCATCAAAAATAACACCTGAGTATGAATCTGTATAATAGATACGAGACTTATCCGCCATAAAGCGTACGAATGAAATTTCTTGGTTTGTTTGGTCTCCAAGTTTTTCTTTAAGAGCTTGTACTTTCTCATCGTATGCTTTTAAAACTTCCTCGCCTTTAGCTTCTTGATTTACTGCTTTTGCATAAAGTTTAAAGTTTTCTTTCCAATCACCGCGTAAAGTTTCTGAGAAAACGGTTGGAGCAATTTTGCTAAGTTTCGCATAATCTTTTTCTTGTCTTAGTTTATTACCAATGATTAGATCTGGTTTTAAAGAAGCAATTTTTTCGATATTAATTTCATGTTCAATGCCGACAACTTCTACGCCGTCCATTTGATCTTTAATATGGTCATACCAGGGATCACCTGTCCAAGATTGTACTGCACCTACTGGCTTAATACCTAAAGCTAACAGTGCTTCTGTACCTTCATTTGTTAAAACGACAACACGTTTTGGCATGTCCTTTACTTCAGTTGTCCCCATAGCATGTTCGACACTATAAGCTTTACTTCCAGTTGTACTTTCTTCTTTAGTGTTTTCTTTAGTATTGCCACAAGCAGCTAAAACAAAAATAGCTAAAACGACTAATAAAACTAGTAATTTTCGAAATGCTTTTTGCACCTTTTCTTCCTCCATTGTGTATGATAAAATGTTCATTGAAAATGATAATCAATTTCAATTAATTAAGAACGATTATAATCATATTTGATGAATCTATCACTGTCAATAACTAATTTAAACAATTTACTATACATTCTATTGAAGGAAGAGTACGAAATTATATGATCTTAAAAAATAATTTTTCAAAAACAGTAGCGTTAATAGTAGGAGCTCTCCTCTTACTCCTTTGTATGGGAATAAGTATTGTATACGGCTATGCAAATACATCCATTCAAACTACATATGAGTCTTTTACCCATTTTAATAATTCTAATGAGCACATCATTATTCAAAATGTTCGTATTCCCAGAGCATTAATCGCTACTTGTGTTGGTGCTTCCTTAGCGATAACAGGCGTCCTGATGCAAACGTTAACCAAAAACCCTTTAGCCTCTCCTGGCTTATTAGGTATTAATGCAGGTGCTGGTTTTGCAGTAGTGTTTGCGATGATTTTTTTCCACATCTCGAGTTTGCAATCCTTTGCATGGATAGCTTTTTTAGGTGCTACAATTGCAGCTTTATCTGTTTACGGTATTAGTTCGACTGGTAGAGATGCCGTTACTCCTGTCAAAATAACTCTAGCCGGTGCCGCGATTAGTGCGCTTTTTGCTTCCTTTACTCAAGGCTTACTTGCAACAAACGAAGCAGAACTCGAACAAGTACTATTTTGGTTAGCGGGATCTGTACAAGGGAGAAAACTTGAAATTCTTTTATCTGTACTACCCTATTTAGCAATTGGATGGATTGTGGCTTTGTTAATCTCTTCTAAAATGAATATTCTCGCTCTTGGAGATGATGTAGCAAAGGGCCTAGGATTACCACTAGGTTTAATGAAGTTAACAGTTGGCATTATTGTGATTTTATTAGCAGGTGGATCAGTTGCAATAGCAGGTCCAATAGGATTTGTTGGAATTGTGGTACCTCATTTTGCGAGAAAGTTTGTTGGTACAGATCATCGTTGGCTAATTCCAGCGGCTGCTTTATTTGGGGGTATCCTTTTATTAATAGCCGATGTAGCTGCCCGCTATATAATTATGCCTCAAGAAGTACCAGTAGGGGTAATGACAGCAATGATTGGCACACCATTCTTTATTTACCTCGCACGAAAAGGTGGAAAAAAATAATGAAACATTTAATATCTATACGTTTATTTCAAAACAAAATGTCCTTTTTACTTGATGAAAGTGCCACAAAAAAAATTGTTGTGATTAGTTTAATTACAATAGCTGTTTTTTTCGTTAGTGCATCATTAGGTGATTCTTTTATAAATCCACTAAAGGTATTGCAGGCCATAATAGGCAAAGGCTCTGAATTTGATCAACTAATTATTATTGATTTTCGTTTACCTAGAATTTTTATTGCTGCTTTTGCTGGAATGGCTTTAGCAGTAGCAGGTGCTATATTACAAGGAATTATTAAAAACCCTTTAGCTTCTCCGGAGATTATCGGTATTTCAGCAGGTGGAGGAGCTGCAGTTGTTGGTTTTTTAGCAATATTTAGCGATTCAAATCACTCCTTAAGAGTTAGTATTGAATGGTTACCTCTCGCAGGTTTTATTGGGGCAACTTTTGTTGGATTTATTGTTTACTTTTTTGCTTGGAAAGATGGTGTAACACCAACTCGCCTTGTACTAATTGGTATTGGAGTATCAGCATTCATGCAAGCTATTACGACGATATTGATGATTATTGGTCCTATTTATCAAGCCAGTGAAGCGAATAAGTGGATTACGGGGAGTGTCAAAAGTGCAGATTGGCACCAAATTCAAATTATAGTTCCATTAATAATAGTCCTCCTACTTATAACCTTTTTTATTACTCGACAGTTAAATGTTCAAGAATTGGGGGACGATACAGCTGCAAGTTTAGGACAATCAGTGCAAAAAACACGCCTATTCCTAATGCTTCTAAGTTCAAGTTTAGTAGCGAGTGCAATAGCATTTGCTGGATCTATCGGATTTGTCGGTTTAATGGCACCTCATATTGCTCGCCGTATCGTAGGACCAGCATTTGGTGTTTTAATACCAACTTGTGCAGCAATAGGAGCTTTGCTAGTAATGGTTGCAGATATGATCGGACGCACTGCATTTAGCCCTTTAGAAGTACCAGCTGGTGTATTTACTGCTGCCATTGGTGCTCCTTATTTTATCTATCTATTATTTAGAAACCCTAAAAAATAAAGGAGTCAAATAGCATGACTGAAACTTTACAAGCTCAATCACTAACACTAAATTATGGTGATTCCAATATCATTGAAAACTTAAATCTATCTATTCCTATGAACGAAATTACTGTACTAATTGGCGCAAATGGCTGTGGGAAATCTACACTTTTACGTTCTATTGCTAGATTATTAAAGCCTAAACAGGGTTCCGTATTATTAGATGGAGAAGATATTTTTAAATTATCCACTAAACAAGTAGCAAAGAAGCTTGCCATTCTTCCTCAATCACCTATAGCACCAGAGGGTTTAACAGTACTACAACTTGTTAAGCAGGGGCGTTATCCTCATCAAAGCTGGCGTAAACAATGGACAGAGAGAGATGAGGAAATCGTATTAAACGCATTAAAAGCAACCGGAGTTAATCATTTACAAGATAAACCCGTTGACGAGCTTTCAGGTGGTCAACGTCAACGTGCCTGGATTGCTATGACACTTGCACAGGACACAGATATCATTCTGCTAGATGAGCCAACTACTTATTTAGATTTAACGCATCAAATAGAAGTTTTGGACTTACTATTTGACTTAAATCAACAGCAAAAGCGAACTATTATTATGGTCTTGCACGATATTAACTTGGCATGTCGCTATGCTGATCATATCATTACGGTCCAAAATCGAGGAGTCTATCAACAAGGAAGACCCGAAAAAATTATAACAACTTCACTTGTAAAGCATGTATTTGATCTAGATTGTAAAATGACAACCGATCCTATTTTTGGTACGCCATTATGTATACCGTTTGGAAAAGGTCGCAAAATCTATTAGGTACAAGTACCAGAGAATATAATAAACCCAAAAGCCTCCACAGATTTAGAAAATTCTGTGAGGCTCTTGGTAACGAACAGTGATGGAAAGACTTTAACAAAAGTAATCGGATAATAGGAAATGACTTAGCACTGACTTCTTTCATCATTGTGCATAGAGTTTCGTATACGGCTGTTCAACAATGCAGTCTATCCTTTGTTTTAGCCATATCTCAATGAAAATTTCCACACTCCCATTCCATATTCATTCGACCTTGTTTTTCCACAGAAATGGGTATAAATGGCCTAAGCCCTTTCTGATACAAATATATTACAGCCAGTTAATGCGAGATAAATCGAGTAGGAGGGGGTGACTAACCCCCGACCTCTCTCACCACCGTACGTACGGATCCGTATACGGCGGTTCAATTAAGATGAATAACGCAAGA
>NZ_JBIWDH010000004.1:0-59408 GCF_044761885.1 Lysinibacillus sp. NPDC097231
GTATTGACCTTTAAACGATTTTTAATAATCGTTTTTGAATGGGCCTGTAAAAGTGCGGGGTGCGGATATAGTTGTACAATATTTAAAAATAGTGCTGAACTCGGTGTAATCAGCTTTTCTAATTCTGGAAAACTCAGCTGTAAAATGGCATGCATTCTACTTTTGAGTAAAATGATTTCTTCGTCAATTTCATCGTAATAACGAGTCAGTGCACGCATCTGTTCATAATAATCGTCTTGTATGTACGTTGTTTCGCGTTCCATTCTGAAATGTGTCTTCGCGAGTTCATGGGCATCACTGATATCGGTTTTATTGCGACGCATCGTTGCCATCTGTAAATTCGCTTCAAGTGGATTCATGCGGCAGTATGCATAGCCGTAATCTTTGAAAAACGCTTCGAGAGGTTTTGAATAGATGCCTGTTGCTTCAAATACGATATCTGGCGCTTGTCCATCTTGCTTTGTCATCTCTTCCATTCGTTCGTGTAATCGCTCGAAATCACCCCGTGTATGATGTAGCACACCTTCAAACTCACATTGGCGGTGATCATCATAAATCGCTACGGTACTTTTTCCTTTACTGACATCTAACGCAATGACATGTTTCATCTCATTCTTCTCCTTTTGACCAATCATAGAAGCCTTCACAGTACCTTATCGATTCCACTTTCTTATACACGATCTCTTTGGACCCAACATACTAAACTGATTCATATAAGGGCATGAAGTTAGCCGGTTTTATATACGGACTCACAAATGGTCCCAGAGGCTAGTCGGCTTTTCTTCACTTCTACTATAAAAAAATAGTAGCACAAACCATGGCCTTGGTTTGTACTACTATTGTTAGTATGTTTTGTTTTCTTAGATATAGTTCGATTCAATCTACCCTCTATTTTATCTCCTCAGCAATGATATATATCATTTTTCTAATTAAACTAAACTTCACCGTTAGTTCAAAAAAGAAAAAAAGAGCACCAATGCAGCTCAATTTGAACTACGCCCCACTTGTTAGACATACCATCTAACAAGTGGGCGCAATTCAACCTAGGGGGTTTAACATTTATTTCTGCCAATGATTAAGTTCCTTTAACAACTCTGGTAGCTGCACTTTCTTTACATCAATCGGTGGTAAAGCTTTGATAAATTCCTTGCCGTACGATTTTGTCGTAATGCGGCGATCCAACACAATAAAGGCTCCTTTATCCTGTGATGATCGAATTAACCGGCCAAAGCCCTGTTTAAAGCGCATGATAGCTTCTGGTAATGATAACTCATTAAAGGAATTGCGGCCTTGTGCAGTAATATGTTTAGCACGCGCCTTAAATACAGGCTCTTCTGGCGAGGAAAACGGCAGGCGTACAACAATAACGGATGCAAGTGCATCACCCGGCACGTCCACGCCTTCCCAGAAGCTATTTGTACCAAAGAGAACGGCATGGCTGAACTTTTGGAATGATTTCAGGATTCGCATACGACTACCACCCGTAACACCTTGTGCAAAAAGCATATAATCATCAAGAAGTTCGCTATCTTGAATAAGCTCAACCGTTTTTCGCAGCATATCCTGTGCGGTAAATAGAACAAAACAGCGTCCTTCAGTCATTCTCACTGTTCGTGTAATCGCGTGGGCGACAGCTTCAATATATTCGTCCTGTGACACATGTTGAATATCAGGCATATCTGTGACAATAAATGCCTTCGCTCCTGCATAGTAGGCTGGAGGCGCCTGTAGCTTTGTTACTTCCACACTATCAGCAATACCAAGCTGCCGAGTCACAAAACGCTCATTTTCTGGTACAGTTAGTGTTCCCGAAGTCCAGACAATGCTTGCCTGCTTACGTAGCGGTGCAAGCACTTTTTCAATTATAGGGGTAACATTAACAGGCTTTTTAAAGACATGCAAGCTACCTGGAACACTCCGTAAATCAAACTCTAGCCATACTGAATTATCATTATGTGGCAATAGGAAAATTTCCTCCCACTCCGCGATTTTCACTTTCATTTCACGGATCCAATAATGCCACTCAGATAATATATAGAGCTCGTTTTTATCTAATTGCTCAATATTGTTTTCAAAGCTCTGCCCTATTTCTATCGCGAGATCAAGCCATTGTTGCGTGAGCTTGCTCACTTGTAAAAGCGGTTCTTTTGCTAGCAATACATCCTCTAAAAATAAGGTGCATTTACTACTCGCTTGTCTACCTTTTATTTGTTGCTGCATTTTTTGAACCGCTCGCTGAATCGTTTCATCAAATGCTCTTTGTAGGCGTATAAATTGTGCATCTAGTCGCTGCAAGCTTTGCATAGGAACACGCTGTTTTTTCTTTGCTGCCTGACTAAATTGCTGGAATAATGCCGTTTCCTCCATCGTTCCAATTTGTCCAAAAATGTACTTCCACTGTGTATAGGAGAAGACAATCTCGTCCTGTTGCATGGCGGCCTGTACAAATTGATGGGCTTCGTCAATAATCCACCCATCGATTTGTGTAAAAATCGGTGTTTGACGGACTAAATCACTAAGTACCATGGAATGATTGGTTACAATACAATCGGCAAATTCACTATTTCTTAATGCTTGCTCATAGAAATCAAAGCTGCGAGAAGGTTTGTCAACAGGCATTTTACGGATTTTCTCTAAAAATAGCTGTCCACCACCTGAAACATTGAGCTCACTTAACACGCCTGTTTCTGTTTTGGTAAGCCACACAAGAATCTGCAAAATTGTAAAGGTATCATCATAGGACTCATCTGCATAAGCCATACATTGTTCAAAGCGTGCAAGATCAATATAATGCTGCATGCCCTTAAGAACAGCAATATTTACTTTAGTGCCAAGGATTTTTTCGATCTTCGGTAGTTCTTCCTCAACAAGCTGCTCCTGTAGGTGTGATGTATATGTGCTAATCGCTATTTTTTTATCGACAGCTCGAGCATATAATATCGTAGGGAGTAGATAACCTGCTGTCTTACCAATACCTGTAGAGGCCTCTATAACGCACTCCCTTTTGTCATTTAGAGCCTGCCAAATAGTGTCCATCATCACGAATTGCGCAGGTCGTTGCTCAAAATTTGGCATGGCCTTTGTCATTAATGATGTTTTGTCAGCTGCTGTTTGCGGGTACGATACAATTTCTTCCGCATTATTCGTACGCTTTTTTCGTCCATCACAAACGGCCAAATTGCGGTAGTAGGAGACATTTTCATTGGCAGTTAAATGCTGTCGTTTAATTTGCAAAGCCTCGAAGAAAAGCTGGGATAAATTTGATTTCAATTTGAATGAGCGTTTATGCATTTGTTCGAGGGTTAACTGCGGGAGACTAAGTAGCTCCTTCCAGCAACGTTTAAAGAGCTCAGCCGTTGCACGTGCATCGTCGTCCGCTCTATGCGCATTTGTTAGCTCTATATTTAAATCCGCCGCTAAATCACCTAACTTAAAGCCTAGTGACATAGGGAACAAGATTTTCGCAAGCTCAACCGTATCCATCTTTTTTCCCTGCCATTTTGGTAAACCAGCACGCTTAAACTCTGCTTGTAAAAAGGATAAGTCAAAATCCGCATTATGCGCGACAAATACACAATCAGCAAGCAGTTCATATATGTAGTCGGCATGTGCCTCAAACGGCAAGGCATCCTTAACATCCTCATCCGTAATATGCGTTAGATCCTGAATGAAAGACGGAATGGCTTTACCCGGATAAATAAACTTCGTATACGTTTGTTCAATATTCCAATCTTTCATAATAACAATTGCGATTTGAATCATTCGGTCCCCATTCGCTGGTGAATGACCAGTTGTCTCCAAATCCACAATCGCATATTTTTGACTCTCCATCATACATCTCAACTCACAGTTCACATTAGATAAGAAGAATTTTATCATATATTTGGCTCAGCGGCATCCTTTCTCCCCCTCATGTTTACTATGCTGACTTATTAGAATTAGTATATGGTTGAAATTTTGAATCACTTCAATTACGTACATTTTTAAAATAAAAAACCGCAACCTTAGAGGAATTTATCCTAAGATTGCGGAAAGATCATAATATGAATAGTTCTTGAATGTGAAATCCTATGAATAGGGTTTCATTTTCAAGCTATCCTAAGTCACATATTATTGTTTTTTGGCAAGATCAACAATACGACCTTCAGTTGTCGTTTTCACTTCTTTTAATGACTGCAATTGCTCCTGTAGGTTTTCCCAATCAGATAAGCCTAAATCAGTGACACGGCCATCTTCATAAGCTTTACCAAACATATCTAAGCCGTCCCCACCTTTAGCAGTGTATGCATTCGTTGCTACTGTATATGTTTTACCATCCTCTATTGCTACATACTTACCTGTTGCTTTATCAAAATATTCGATAGATACAACACGTGAGCCTACTTCTTTAGAGGAATCATATTGTAGTTTTCCCCCAGCAATGTGTAGGAAGCCACCATTTTCCTTTGGTGCATTTTTCAAAGACACTTCAAATGCTGCCTTTAACTCAGCACCAGTGGCATCCATTAATGCTAATGTGTTACCAAATGGTAATACTGTGATCACCTGACCGATTGTAATTTTGCCTGCTGGGATCGCTTCTCGGATCCCTCCTCCATTTTGTAATGCCATCACAACAGTTTTATCTGTATATTTTTGTGCCTTTGCTAGCATGCCATCCGTAATAATATTACCAAGAGCGGTTTCATTGCTACGTACACTTTCAAGGCTCGTTTCACTTTCGCGTGGGTTAGCTAACGCTTCTTTCAGCGTTACACCGATTTCTTTGTTGTTCAATTCGTCTACTTTTGCTTTATAAGGTGCTAGTAGTTTCACTAATGCCTCGTCCTCTACAACTTTACCAAGGTCGATTAATTCGCCATCATACTCTGTTACAACACCTTTATTATTAAATGTTACATCAAGTGTACCTAAATATTTTACGTACTCATTAGCTTGTACGATTAATGTGGCATCTTTTGCTTCGCCTACTGTGTTTGTCTCAACAACGATTGGCTTTTCTAATTTTGTATGGTCATGAGCACCAACGATGACATCAATGCCTGGTACATTTTTCGCTAGTAAAATATCATTATCCACTTTTGGATTATCATTGAAACCGATATGTGTTAAAGCGATAATCTTGTTGACACCCATTCCTTCAAAAGCAGCTACTGCTTTTTTCGCTTCATCGATATAATTTGTAAAAGTTACTTTTTCTGGAGAAGCAATATCTTTCGTTTCTTCCGTCGTTAGGCCGAAAATACCCACTTTTTCTCCATTAATTTCTTTAACTATGCCTGAATAAATTTTACCATTTTCAGGTTCGCTTGAAATTAAATCTGTAAATAAACCTGTAAATTTATCATCTGCTGAGAAATCTGTATTAGCATCCACAAATGGGAATTTAGCAGCTTTAACAAAGTCTGCTAATGCTTGATGTCCTTCAGGTGATGCACCTAAATCAAATTCATGGTTACCAAATACCATTGCGTCAAAACCAATTTCATTTAATAGCGTTAAATCTGCTTGCCCATGGAATTCGTTGAAGTATAATGTACCGTTAAATGCATCGCCAGCATGTAATGTTAGGACATTTTCCTTAGCTTTACGTTGCTCTTTTACAACTGTTGCTAATTTAGGTAATTCATTTGCTCGAGCATGTGTATCATTTACATGTAAAATCGATAATGAAAATGCATCTTCTGGTGTCTCAGGTTTTTCAGGAGTCTCTGGCGTTGGCGTTTCTGGGTTTAATTTTGTTAGGGCTTCTGTAATCAATGTTGCCAGCTGTCCACGTGTAACATTTTCACTAGCCCCATGGTTTTTAGCACTTTCTAGCTCTGGTAATGTTGGAATAGACGCTAAGATTTTCGCCAGATCACCATGAGTAATCGTTTGGTTAGGACGGAATGTGTTGTCCCCATAGCCTGAAATGACGTTTAATCCTACAAGCGCTGCAATTGAGCCGTAATAAGGATTTGATGCATCAATATCCTTAAAGTTTGGATTCGCAACTTCTTCTATATCCAGCGTTAATGCGCCTGCAATCACTTTTGCAGCTTGTCCGCGTGTGATATTCGCATCAGGTTTGAATGTGCCATCTGGGTAACCGTGGATAATACCTGCTCCATAAAGGTTAGCAATGCCTTCAAAATCTGCATGACTTTCTTTTACGTCTACAAAAGGACTAGCTGCCGATGCTGGCGCTACCGCTACCGCTGTTACAGCCAATGCCGATGCAGTTGCTGTTAAAAACTTTTTACGTTTATTTTCCATACAAATGATACCTCCACTAGTAAAATGATGTACTAACAACTAAATTCTACATAAATATAACACAAAATACTAGAACATTTGTAAAATTATAATCTTTTAACACTAGTTTAATAGTAATTAAAGCAAAATTTCACCAACTACTTTTGTAACAGATTCGATCTCGAAAAAAAGGAGGATTGGCTATTCGGCTACAATAGTAGAGCCTCGCCATCCTCCTATTTAATATCTACTTACAACTGTTATACCCTTTGTTGTATCAGTGAAACATTGTCCTACATTACATCACCGTTGCTTCTGGCTCATACGCAATCATTTCGTTAATCGTATTGCCCTCTCCCATTATGGCTACAGTAGGTTTATGATCTTTTGCCTCTTCGTTATCTACATATGCATAAGAAATAATAATCACAATATCTCCACGTTGTACTAGGCGTGCTGCTGCACCGTTGACACAAATAACGCCTGATCCACGCTCGCCTGCAATAATATAAGTTTCAAAACGTGCCCCATTGTTATTATTCACAACATGCACTTTTTCGTTTGGAAGCATACCTACTGCATCTAAAATATCCTCATCAATCGTAATGGATCCAACATAGTTTAAATCTGCTTGTGTCACTGTTGCGCGGTGGATTTTACTGTTCATCATCATTCGTAACATTTTACAATCCTTCTTTCACATTAAAGATACAATTATCAATTAAACGAGTTTTACCAATATAGACAGCTGCTGCTAAAAGTACCTGCTTAGTTTCAGCAGTTGCTGGTGTTAAATCTGGATACGCTAATAGCTCAATATAGTCAATTTTGCCATGTGTACGTGCTTCAATATGTGTCTTTGCTATTGCAAGGGCATTCGCTGCATCACTATGTGCCAAAAAGTTATCACGAGCAAGCTGTAGTGCTTCATTTATTGCAGGTGCCTCTTGACGCTCCATTTCACTTAAATACACATTGCGAGAAGATTTGGCTAAGCCGTCTTCCTCACGTACAATCGGTACTACTCGCATTTCCAATGGGAAATTAAAATCGCGCACCATTGTAGCAATAATCGCAACCTGCTGTGCATCCTTTTGTCCAAAATAAGCTCGTGTCGGCTGAGCTAGGTGAAATAATTTTGACACAACCTGTAAAACACCATCAAAATGTCCTGGTCGGCTCGCTCCACAAAGAATGGTTGCCTGTTCTCCAGCATGAATACGGATACCCCCATCTTGAGGATACATTTCTTCAACACTTGGTGCAAAAACAATATCTACACCAACAGACTCTGCCAAAGCAGTATCTCTCGGCAAGTCACGTGGATAGCTTTCAAAGTCCTCATTCGGTCCAAATTGTGTTGGATTGACAAAGATACTCATCACGACTAGATCATTTTCGGTACGAGCGGTTTTAGCTAGCGTTAAATGACCCTCATGTAAATAGCCCATTGTTGGAACAAGGCCAATTGTTTGTTGAGCTTGCTTAGCTACTTGGATTTCTGCAGTTAATGCTTGAATTGTTGTTACAACTTTCATTACTTTACGCCTCCATATAGCTGATCCAATGCTTCCTCTTTCATAGTGAAGAAATGTCTTGGGGCAGGGAATGTACCTGCCTTTACCGCTTCCACATAATCAGTAATTCCAAGGCGTGCTTGTTGTCCCATATCTGCAAACTGTTCCACAAATTTTGGTACATGATGTGAGCCGTAGCTAAGCATGTCATGATAAACCAAAACTTGCCCATCTGCCTCTACACCAGCACCAATACCAATCGTTGGAATGATAAGACTAGCAGATACCATCTCTGTTAGCTGATGCGGAATACATTCTAAGACAACTGCACAAGCTCCAGCCTCTTGACATTTTTTCGCATCTTCAATAAGTTTTGTTGCCTGTTCAGCTGTTTTGCCCTGTACCTTATAGCCACCAAGCACCCCTGCCGATTGTGGCAGTAAACCTAAATGTGCTACCACTGGAATACCAGCTGATGTTAATTTTCGAATCACTGGTATAACCTCATCGGCACCTTCCAACTTTAGTGCATCTGCACCCGTTTCCTGCATCATGGAAACTGCTGTTTTCAATGTCTCGTTTACATCGCCATGGTATGAACCGAATGGCATATCAACAACAACAAATGTATTCTTTGCCCCTCGTCGCACAGCTTTTGCATGATGAACCATATCCGCTACTGTTACGGGCATTGTAGAATCATAGCCTAGCACTACCATCCCTAGTGAATCTCCCACTAGAATCATATCGACGCCTGCATCCTCGGCAAATCTTGCAGCAGGGAAATCATATGCAGTTAGCATAACAATTTTCTCACCTGCTGCCTTCATCTTTAAAAAATCTGAAGTCGTTCTCATCGTGTAGTCCTCCTTTTTTTCAGGAAAGAAAACAGAAAAACCCTTCTGTTCCTAAAATGGACAGAAGGGTAGTGTATCGTTCGTTGTCAAAATTACCTCTTCTTTAATACATGAATAGAGGCCATAACTTGATTTATAGGTATATCTTAGAAAGAATAACCCACTTTTGTTCAATCAAGTTATATTTGTTGAACGCATCGTTTTCTTCCGTCCCTGTCTTTAAAAGATCAAGGCAGATATTTGTTGTAAATGGGTCTTGCGTTTTTGAAGGTGCCGTTCACAAATGGATACTGCCCTTCAGCACATACTATAACAGATTTCCCTACTAATCTTCAAATATTATTTTCTAACAATTACGATTACCATTTTTACCTTTCACCAAATAATTCAAAAATCATCATCATTGTCCATCGCTAAAAATCCGAATTTTAGATTTTTGATAAACAATAAAAAGAAACAACGCAAATAAGAATGTGAATAAACCAGACGTTACATTTGTCACTGGAATATAGACATTCCAAAATGAATTGATTAAAGCGTGGAAAATAATACAGCGAAAAATACTTTTAGTAGATAGATAAATAATTGTTATTAAAAAAGATAGCGCTAAAGCTGTTAAAGAAAACCACAGAAAGTTCATATTCATTTGATTTGATCCATTTACAAACCATAATGGCAAATGCCAAACCGCCCAAATAATACCCACAATAATTGTACTTGTGAAAGGTGACCATCTTTTTTGTAATGTAGGCTGTAAAAAAGCAGCAAATGCCAATCCGATTGCAAATATGTACCAAGATACCAGATGCTTAGGATTTTTTACATTATGGATAAATGATTTGAACTCTTCTTCAGTTGAATATTTTTTTTCAACCAAATCTCACAAATAGCTGGAGTAATTCCGCCGAGAATAAATAATAGCATTGATATTGCATTTCCAAACTTCAGCAAATTTAGCTGTGTTAATAAGACTAAAATTTCCCATACTATCCAAGACGTAGCAAAGGTATAAAATAGAAATTTCCTTATCTCTAATCCTACCTTATTCCTCTCCTTCTCTCCTGCCTAATAGTAATAATACGGATTTGCAAAATGTATTCATCAAACGAATTTCATCTAACTGCACATGTTTATTTAGGAACATTCCGTAACATTTTTGCAAAACAACGTCTCTCACAATGCCATCAATGGATGTCATCATAAAAGTAGATAACTCCTCTATCGAAATCTCAAGCTGAAAGTATCCTGAAGTGATTCCCTCATGAATTGAATGAAAAATTTGTTGCATCAAATATTGTCCACTTTCATTCTCAACAATGTTCGATAAAATTTTCTTTTGTCTATCTGGATTGTTTGCACATAAAATGGTGAGCTCAAATTGTATTTTGCCAACTGTTGATACGTTTTCCTTTATATACTCCCCTAGAAAAGTAAATAATTTGATAATTGTTTTTGTAGGAGAATTGCTTGTACTTATAATTTCATCAATAATTTGTTTATAGTCTGCATTAGCATTTACTTGATTAATGACATCAACAAGTATTTCATCCAAGTCTGAATAATAACGATAAATACCACCTTGACTTACCCCTGACGCTTTAATAATATCTCTCATCGTAATGTCAAAGAGCGGCTTTACCTTACATACTTCAATGGCTGCTTCTAAGATCTTCTTCTTCTTTTCCAGCACATATTCATGGCTTACCTTTGGCATTATATCTACCTCCTACATTTAAAATGACGCTAGTGTCATTTTTATTGTAATCAATATACCTTTTATTATCAATTTAAAATGACACTACCATCATTTTATTATCATAGGAATTTTTTAATAAAATTTGACAATTAATTCTTCATGTAATATACTTCCAACATACTATACGCCATATAATATAAAACCTAGTATAGGTAATACAATGTGAGGTGAGAGAAGATGACATTTCAGCTTGGCTCTGCTTTACTTGATGCTTGTGTGCTTGCCATCGTCGATAAAGAGGATGCTTATGGCTACTCATTAACACAGCAAGTACAATCTGTGATGGATATATCAGAATCTACGCTGTACCCAGTATTACGTCGTTTACAAAAAGCAACTTTCTTAACGACCTACGATCAGCCTTACCAAGGCAGAAATAGACGCTATTACCAAATTACCGAACAAGGTCGAAGAAGATTACTGGAGCTATTAAAAGAATGGCAAATGTATAAAGAAAAAGTTGATTGTGTACTTTTAGGAGGGAAATAAGATGGATAGAGCAAGCTATTTGAAAAAGCTAAGGGGGAAATTACAACGTCTTCCAGCGCATGAGATTGATGCAGCGCTTGCCTATTATGAGGAATATTTCGATGAAGCAGGAGAGGAAAATGAACAGCAGGTTATTCAACAACTAGGTTCCCCCTCTCATGTTGCATCACAAATAATGGCGGACTCTGCAATAAAAGATTTAGAAGCGACCTCAACTTCTACTAAAAAGAACGTGACTGCGATTTGGCTTATCATTCTAGCTATATTATCTGCCCCGCTTTCATTGCCATTACTTGCAGTAGCTATAGCACTTATTTTTTCATTCGGTGCGGTTATCTTCAGCTTTGTCTTTGCGATCATAGCAACTGTACTTAGTATCTTTTTCGCTGGAATCGTTGCACTTATTTCTGGCTTCTTCATATTAAATCAGCATTGGCCGACAGCGTTACTCTTTATGGGCGTTGGCTTTATTGTAACAGGTCTGGGTATCCTGCTGTCCCCAATCGTTGCTCGCATGATCAAAAAAATCGTGGTTGTTTGTGTTGAAGCATTAGGTAAACTATTCCACAAAATAACGAAGAAGCGTAAGGAGGGATACTAATGACGTCTAAACATACCCATATTGCCATTACGATGATTGCTTTAGGCATACTGTTAGCTTTCGTTGGTTATTTCTCTGGTGGGAAGTGGAGTTTTGTGTTAAATGATGAAGGGATCCAATTGTCAAATAAACTAGTAAGCAATTCTTATGACTTAGATGATTTCACTAACATCAATGTTTTCAATGACTATGGTGATGTTGAAATTGTGACTAGTGATCGTTATGCATTAGAAACGAAAGTTGTTGAAGATGGTGATGTTACATATAGCATTAAAGATAGTACATTAACAATTGAAACAAAGAGTAAGAAAAAGGATGGTTTACAATTTGGATTTTTTAACTATAGTACTCCTTCCATCAAAATCTATGTTCCAGCGGATGCAAAATTGAAAACCGTTGTCCTTGATAGTAATTTCGGGGATACAACCATTCGTGGGCTGAATTATCAGCAGTTAAATCTAATTGACGATTTTGGAGACATTATAGTTAAAGATACTACTGGTGATAAAACAGAGATCAGGCAATCATTTGGCGATTTAACTCTACAGCAATTTTCAAGCAATGGCTTAGTTGTCGACAGTAAGAATGGTGATATTCGCATTGATGGTACACTAAATGGTGAATCTGCTATTACGTCTAACTTTGGAGATGCTACACTTCACTTACAAAACAAAAAAGATGAACTTGGCTTTGAATTACAAACTAGCTTTGGGGATCTTACAGTTGATAAGAAGGAGCAAAACAGCAAAGTATCACAATTATATAAAGGTGATAACCAGTTAAAAGTAACACTGTCTAACGGTGACCTACAGTTAACGTTAGACTAAAATGAAATGAATTACTGTCTTACTACAATGAGTGTTTCAAGGTAGAATCACAACAATGTGATTCTGCCTTTTTAGTTGGAGTTTTAATCTTTCGCTCAAGTATCGGCAGTATTTTTCCCATTTATTGTATACTAATTTCTAATCTTTAAGCATAAATGATAATAGTAAGGAATTTTTGGCGAAGGTTCAGGAAAATGTTTGTTTGAACCACAGCGAATCAGCTTGGTTGCACCTGTCGTCTTGGGATGATAGATAAATTTTTATTAATTTTTGAGGTGATCAATATGAAAATTAGAAAAGCAAACATTCAAGATGCACAAGGTATCGGAAAAGTACATGTTGACAGTTGGCGAACGACTTATCAAGGCATTATTCCAGATGAGTTTTTGAATCAATTATCTTACGAACAGCGAACAGAGCTATGGAAGAAGAATATTTCAGATGCTACGAATTACGTACTGGTAGCAGAAAATGAACAAGGTGAAATAATCGGTTTTGCGACTGGTGGCACACGAGAAACAAATACAGAACCGAATTCAACTGATTTAACGTCTATATATCTTTTAGAAGAGTATCAAGGAAAGGGAATCGGGAAGCAACTACTCAAAGAAATATTCGGCTATTTTAAACAAAAAAGTTACGAAAAAGTATTTGTTGAAGTATTAGCTGAAAACAAAACACGTTATTTCTATGAATATTATGGTGCACAATATGTAAAAAACGTAGAAATTAAAATTGGCGGAAAAATATTAGAAGAGCTTATTTATGTATGGGATGATATGGATAAGGTTAGGGAGAAACTAATATAGCAGCTATTAAAAACTATTTTTTTCTCATAATAAAAAGAACGTATATCTTCATTCAAAAATATACGTTCTTTTATTTATTGGATTTTATAAAATAAAAGCTTTTATAAAATTTTTATATCTCCAGCATAAATTGTTCGGACTGTGCCATTATCCTCTGTTAGCTGTAGTACACCTTCATCCGTAACTCCACTGGCAATGCCTTCAAAGCGTTCACGTAAAGTTGTTACTTCAATGCGTTGCCCGATAGTACATGACATTTGTTCCCATAGCTTTTTAATGCTAGCAAAGCCCTCCTTCACGTATAGTTCCGTGAATTGTTCTAAATATTGTAAAATAGAGGCAACAAGGGCTGCACGATTAATTTCTTCACCTGCTGCTATTCGTAAAGATGTTGCAATATCGACAATTTCTGGTGAGAAATCTGATTCGACTTGGTTTGCATTTATACCTATACCTACAAGTAATGCTTGTACACGGTCTGCCTCAGCCTGCATCTCCGTTAATATACCTGTACATTTTTTCCCATTAATAAGTATATCATTTGGCCATTTAATGGCTGGCGCAACATGTTTATATAATGTTTTAATAGCCATTGTCACTGCAACTGCTACGACAAGTGTATACGATGAAGCTTGCTGAGGAGTAACATCTGGTCTCACAATAATGGTCATCCAAATCCCTGTGCCATTTGAAGATTCCCACAGACGCGCCATACGCCCACGTCCAGCAGTTTGTTCCTCCCCGATAATAATAGTGCCATGTGGAGCGCCTTCCTGTGCAAGCTTATGGGCAACTGTTTGTGTAGAATCTACAACATCAAAATAATGAATTTCACGTCCAAAATGTTCCGTATTTAAAAATAGTTCAATTTGTGTTGGACTTAAGCTATTTGGCACACCAGTCAGTACATAGCCTTTTTTCTTTACAGTTTCAAATGTGTAGCCTTCCTCCTGTAGCGACTGCATATGTTTCCATACAGCTGTACGTGACACACCAAGGGAATCTGCTAGCTCCTGACCCGAAACCGCTTCACCATTAGCAGCTAATATTCTTTTTAAAATTTCATCCTTCATGGAAATACTCATGCTAATCAATCCTTTAGTAAACTCTGCTATTTTGTTGTTCGGAAAATATTGATTCAATAGTATTTATCATACTGTATATTAGGACAATTGACCACATTCTCATTAAATATCTTTATATTCAGCTGTTTTGGATCTTTTTCTCTATTATTCCTTTGTGAAAAATTTAGGATCGAATGAATATAAAAAGGAACCGTCTCATTCGTTTTTTGAGACGGTTCCTCGGAATACAAATGATAAAAATCAAGGTTTATCATTCTTTTTTGAAATAATCGTGTTCTATCCAATTCTTTATCTGTTGTCGCTCATTAACCAGCTCGCCATTGACAACCGCTTCAAGCATCGCCTGCAACGCTTCTTTTACCCATGGTCCGCCTTTTTTTCCAGACCATTTTAACAAGTCAGAACCATTTACAACTAGCTCTTGCTTGTGTCTAATGGGAAGCTTTTTCTGTATTTCTTGAATACTTTGTTGAGGCATTTGAACGTCAAGCTGTCTCAGCTCAGCAAAATAACAAGCTGCCTCGAGTTCCTGTTGTGTATACATAAAATAATCCATATTCGTCCAGCCATTTTTTAAAGCTTTTAAAGCACCTAATACAGCCTTTACAAATGCCATCTCCTTATTTGATAAACGATAGTTACCTAGCACCTCTCGCCAATGATCACCTTGTAAAACTGCAAAATATGCCCAGCCTAATAGCTTGTCTTGTACGTTAAAATCACACCAATGATTAGCTTGAAAATCACCATTCAAATACGTCGCTAATCCACTTTCTTTAAGAATATTTATACCGTTGAAAACATCTTTCCCTACCCACAGTTTATCGAGTTCTGCCTTGATGCGCTCTTTAGCAATCCAAGAAATATCAGCAGCCTTGTCCTGCATTGCGTTCAACGTTTTTGATTCAATGTCAAAACCTAGCTGTGCTGAAAAACGCACAGCTCGTAGCATTCGTAAAGCATCTTCTGCAAAGCGTACCTGTGCGTCTCCAACTGCTCGAATGATACCTGCTTCAATATCTTGGCGCCCTCCGTAATAATCCACATAAGAACCATCGCGGCGCATCGCTATGGCGTTCATCGTAAAGTCACGACGCTGTAAGTCCTCTTTTAGTGAACGAACAAAACGCACATCCTCTGGTCTACGGTGATCGTTATATTCCCCATCTGTTCGATATGTCGTTACCTCCACAGATCCAGCTGGCACGATAACAAGTACCGTTCCATGCTGAATCCCAATATCAACTGTATGGTTAAAAACAGATTTCACTTCTTCTGGCATAGCATTTGTCGCCACGTCTACATCATGGGCAGGGCGGCCAAGTATTGCATCCCGCACTGCCCCACCAACGATAACTGCTTCAAAATCCGCGTGTTCTAGTTGGTCAATTACTGAATAGGCTGCTTGCCATTCTTTATTGTTTTGCATGATTTCTTTCAGCAACCTTCTCGTACAATTTTTCATATTGCTCAACTATTTTAGCTGAGTGGAACTTTTCATCGACAGCTCTGATAGCAGCTTCACGGAAACTTTGTAATTTTGCTTCGTCAGTCAATAGGTCTACCGCATATTCTGCCACTGCATCAGTATCTTCTAATTCAACTAGATAGCCATCCACACCGTGATCAATGACTTCTGGAATACCGCCAACAGCTGTTCCAATACAAGGTACACCACAAGCCATTGCTTCAAGTAAGACAAGACCAAACGATTCTTGCTGAGATAATAATAACTTAAGATCGCTTATAGAATACAATTCAGCCAAGTTCTCTTGCTTTCCTAAAAATAGTACGTCATTCATATATGGACTACCCTTTACTTGATCCATTACACGATGCTTCTCTGGGCCATCCCCCACTAATAATAATTTCGCCTTCATGTTCTTACGGATTTTCATAAAGGCATCAACAATATGCGGAAGATTCTTTATTTTACGGAAGTTAGAGACGTGAATAATAACCTTTTCATCATCTTGAATCCCAAATTGTTCCTTTAAGTTTCCTGGACTGCGCGGGGAGTATTCACGTTCATCAACAAAGTTGTAAATCGTTTCGATCGGCTTCACTGTATCAATCAGCTCGTAGGTTTGCTGCTTTAAAGCTTCTGACACAGTCGTGACGATATCAGATTTGTTAATGCCATACTTTATAGCCTGTGAAAGCGTGGAATCTTGCCCAAGCACCGAAATATCTGTGCCATGTAACGTTGTGACAATTCCAATATCTTGACCACTCATTTCTCGCGCTAAAACAGCACAGACAGCATGGGGGATTGCATAATGCACATGAAGTACATCCAGCTTTTCATCCTTAATGACGTCTGCCATTTTACTCGCTAATGCTATATCGTATGGGGGATATTGAAATACTGAATAATTATTAACTTCAACTTCATGGAAAAAGACGGTTGGATAAATTCTATTCAATCGAAATGGTACGCTTGAGGTGATGAAATGAATTTCGTGTCCCCTCTCTGCAAGCATTTTTCCTAATTCTGTTGCAATTACACCAGAGCCTCCAACGGTTGGATAACAGGTAATGCCAATTTTTAGCTTCTTCATTCGATTATCATCCTTTCTAAATCACGTCTTTTGTTAACTTCGTCCTTCTTGAATCAGTCTCCAATCCACAAAGCCTTCTTGTAGGCCTTTTAATAATATTTCTGCAGTTCCCATATTTGTTGCCAGTGGCACTTGGTAAACATCACAAAGACGAATAAGCGCAGAAACATCTGGCTCATGTGGTTGTGCTGTTAAAGGATCACGGAAGAAAATAACCATGTCCATTTCATTATTGGCAATCATCGCGCCAATTTGTTGGTCGCCCCCGAGTGGACCTGAGCGAAAACGTGACACCTCTAAACCTGTGGCTTCGATAACACGTTGGCCTGTTGTACCTGTGGCATATAGCGTATGCTCATTTAAAATATCTCGGTAAGCAATAGCAAACTGTACTAAATTATCTTTTTTGCGATCATGTGCAATTAATGCGATTTTCATAAAGTTCCATCCCAATCTTTAGATGATGTTTTCTAATCCATATACAAGTTGATCCATTTTCATAACTTCTTCTACGCAGAATGCTACGCCAGACATAAAGGAATTACGATTTAATGAATCATGACGAATCGTTAATAGCTGTCCATCCCCACCAAATAAAACTTGCTGGTGTGCCACTAGACCAGGTAAGCGAACAGAGTGGATGCGCATGCCATCAAACTCTCCCCCTCTTGCACCCTCGATCGTTTCTTTTTCCTCTGGATGTCCTTGCGTTTTTGAAGTTCTCACCTCTTGAATCAATTGTGCCGTTTTAACAGCTGTTCCAGACGGTGCATCAAGCTTTTGATCGTGGTGCATTTCAATAATCTCAACATCAGGTAAGTATTTTGCCGCTTCCTTGGCAAATTTCATCATCAAGATTGCCCCAATCGCAAAGTTTGGTGCAATAATGCAGCCTAGCTCTTTTTCTTTAGCAAGTGCTGATAATTCTACTAGTTGTGCATCTGTAAATCCTGTCGTACCAATTACTGGTCGTACATTTAAATTTAAAGCCTCTTTCGTATGCTTATACACTGCATGAGGATTTGTTAAATCCACTAATACGTCTGGTGCAGTTTTCTCAACAAGTTCATGCATATCTGTAAATATCGGTGCTGTATAAGTTGCTGGAAACATTTCTAAATCAGCTAAAGTTTTTCCTACTTCCTTATAATCTAGTACAGCTACTAATTCCATTTTGTCATGTTTCATGACCGTATGTACAGCTTCAGCCCCCATTTTGCCTCTAGGTCCTGCAATTGCTACACGAATTGACATTATTCCTCATCCTTTCTAGTCCAGCGATCTTTATCTCTAGTTTCAAATTTATGTATGACACGTAAAAGTGCTTCGTCTAATTTAATGCCCTGTGCATTAGCAAAGCACACTAAAACAAAGAAAAAGTCACCTAATTCTTCTTCAATACTATTCTCGCCCTCTGTGCTCTTTTTCTTTTTTTGCCCATAAACGTCTTGCACCTCGCGAGACAATTCACCAAGTTCCTCGGTTAAACGTGCAAGTAATTCGAATGGTGGAAAATAGCCTTCCTTAAATTGCCCAATATAATCATCAACGCGCTGCTGTAAAGCTTGCATTGTCACTTGTTCAGCCATCAAAATCACACTCCTACATACCATCGTATAAAATTGCACCATTGTTGTCAAAAACAATGAAATGTCAGATAATAGATAGCACTACTTCATTTGTTTGGAACTTCAGGAGGTCATATGCTAAATCAGATCAAAATTCGCAATATCATCGCAATAATGCTCGGAGCTGCAATTTTCAGCTTTGGTTTTGTCCACTTTAACATGCAAAATCAGCTTGGTGAAGGTGGCTTGAGTGGGATTACACTCATACTTTATTTTACACTAGGCTGGGACCCTGCTTTAATGAATTTACTATTAAATATCCCAATGTTTATTATTGGGTACCGGTTGCTTGGGAAAAAATCATTTATTTATACCCTTGTTGGAACTTTATCTGTATCTGTTTTCCTCAAAGTTTTCCAAAAATATCAATTTACCATTCATTTAGAAAACGATATGTTACTCGTTGCTCTTTTTGCTGGGGTTTTTGTTGGGCTTGGACTCGGTATCGTTTTTCGTTTCGGTGGTACAACTGGTGGTGTAGATATTTTGGCTCGTCTTGGGCATAAATATTTTGGCTGGAGTATGGGCAAAACAATGTTCATCTTTGATGCTATCGTTATTATCCTATCTTGGCTAACATTTTTAGATGCACGCTCTATGATGTATACTCTCGTTGCAGTATTTGTTGGCGCACGTGTAATTGATTTTGTTCAAGAAGGAGCATATGCAGCGCGTGGTGCACTTATTATTTCTGAGAAATCTAGCGCCATTGCTGAGATGATAGCTCTACGAATGGAACGTGGAATTACCATTTTAGAAGGTCATGGTCATTTTACTAAGCAAGAAAAGGAAGTTATTTATTGTGTAATTGGTCGCAATGAGGTAGTGCGTTTGAAATCCATCATTCATGAGGTAGATCCGCATGCCTTCGTCTCCATAATAGAGGTACGCGATGTTGCAGGAGAAGGCTTCACACTCGACGAACAAAAACAACCGATTCATTAGAAGGCTACTGTAATTACCTGTTCTCGGCAGTTATTAACTGTAAGGTCCATTTATACTTTCAACAGATAAAAAACTTGTTATAGTGGCAAACCACTACAACAAGTTTTTTATTAGTCGTCATTACGCATGTTTGTAAAGATTAACACTAAACGTAATAATTCTAGTACCGCTACTGCTGCTGCGGCAACATATGTTAATGCTGCAGCACTTAACACTTTTCGTGCTGGACGCTCTTCTTCATTTGTAATAATGCCAAGAGAATTCATTTGCACTAACGCACGCTTTGATGCATCGAATTCTACAGGTAACGTTACTAATTGGAAAACCACACCTGCTGCCAATAATAAGATACCTAAAAGTAGCATATTTGAACTACTTGCAAAAATACCAATCATGACAAATATCCAAGACATATTTGATGAAATATTAGCAACAGGAACTAGCTTACTACGTAAAGTCAGCATTGAATAAGCTTCTTTATGCTGAATGGCATGACCAACTTCGTGGGCAGCAACCGCAGCGCCTGCAATACTCGCCTCATAGAAATTACTTTCCGATAAAGCAACTGTTTTTGTCGCCGGATTATAATGATCCGACAACACACCTTGTGTTGGGACAACTCGTACATCATATAAGCCGTTCGCATCTAAAATCGCACGCGCTACCTCTGCACCTGTTTGTCCCTTCATTGTACGTTCTTTTGCAAACTTATTATACGTGCCCTTTACTTTCATCTGTGCATACAGCGGCAGTAACAGTATGATTGCAAAATAAACAATATACATGGTTGTTGACAATTTTCTAACCCCTTTCTACCTCGATACTATAATTCTATAATCAATACCCTAATTCGGCAAATATTTGCGCCACCTAATTGAGAAAATAGCAAGAAAGATACAAGCAATTGATAACCAAAACGTAAAATAGCCAATATAGCTTGTATAATCTGCTAAATCACGGTACATGGGCATTTGCCCAAATACATAATCAATGACGTCATTATGCAATGTCCAAACCGCTGCCACGGCTATATGCCAATAGGAAAAAACATACTTACCGATATAAAGAATTGCTTGAACAGCCATCGCAAAATGCGAGCCTACAAGCATCCACCCCTGCCATCCAATAGATCCTGTTTCAACTAGTGTCCAAATATTCATGACATCGGCCCATAATCCATATTTCACTAGTGTAACAAGAGCTAATACCTCCATCAGCGGCCAACGTTTCCCCATAATCCATGCTAATAAGACAAAGCAAAAAAACAAACTAGCAGTCGGACTATCTGGCACAAAAATATAAAAAATCGGCTTCGTGATAGCAAGCTGCCAACCATACCAATAATAGCCGTAAGCAGTCCCTAATAGATTAATAATGAGTAATAATAGTAAGAATGATTTATGTGTAAGGAGATACGAAATGTTTGCACGTGTAATTTGCATGATTAAAACTCCTTTATCTTCCGTCTTTACTAAGATGTCTTTTTTCACTGTTATTATGTATTGTATAGTTTACAATTTCACTACAATCTTCTTTCTTTTTGGTTGTAGACCACATTTACTTTCTCATTTCCCCTAAAATATTATATTGAGGGAACCTTTTTGATGCTTTAACAGTCTGATTATTATGTCGCTATAAGAAAAAAAGAGCCAGTTTCCTGACTCTTTCAAATTAAGCTTATTCTTTAGCTTTTAAGCTAGCAATAAATTCAGCTAATTGTTTCGCTTCTTCGTCTGTACCATTGAATTGACCAGGTGGCATAGTATTACGACCATTATGGATAATATCTTCAACTTCTTCAGCAGTTAGAGTATTACCAACTAATGCTGGAGCAGCTGGACCACCTTTTAAGTCAGCAGCATGACAACCGATACAAGTCTTAGCTTGTTCACCAGTGTCACCATTCCAAATGGCAAATCCTGGTAAAGATTCATCAATATCAACTTCAACTTCTTCTACAATGGCACCCATAGCTTTTTGAGCTTCCCAGTCGTGGTTCACAACTGACTCCCAAGTTAAGTAGAACATAGCAGCCAAAGTTAATAACATAAACGCAGTCGGTAACGGACGTTTAGATGGACGACGTTCTGGACTTTTATCTAAAAATGGCATTAATAATAGCGCCATAAATGCAATCCCTGGCATTACAATTGCTCCTATGACATTGTATGGACCAGAAGCAAATGAGTATTTTAATAATTGGTACACAAATAAGAAGTACCAGTCTGGTAGTGGTGTATAGGCTCTAGTTGGATCAGCCGGCCCTTCAAGTGGCGATGGATGTGCCACTGTTAGCAGTAAATAAGCAATTAAAAATACCGCACCTACCATCCATTCTTTTAGTAAGAAGTTAGGCCAGAAAGCTTCCGTCTTACCTGGATATTCGGAATAATCCTTTGGAACGTTCGGCATTCTGTGATTCGCTTTAATACGAGAATCACCAACAAATTTCATTCCTTTTCCGCGATGCATTTTGTCCCCTCCTTTAAAAAATCATCGAACCGTCAAGAACTATTACAACGGTCCTGAAATTCCTTGACGACGAATCATGATAAAGTGCGCTGCAAGTAACCCAAACAATACTGCAGGTAAGAAGAATACATGAATCGCAAAGAATCGTGTTAACGTTTGAGCTCCAAGTATCGTGGAGTCACCCGCTAATAAAATTTTAATCATCCCACCGATAAACGGTACAGATGCAGCAATTTCGATACCTACTTTTGTAGCGAATAATGCTTTCATATCCCATGGTAATAAGTATCCTGTAAAGCCAAGACCCATCATTACACCAAAAATTCCTACACCAACCATCCAGTTTAATTCACGAGGTTTCTTATAAGAACCTGTAAAGAATACACGAAGAGTATGTAAGAACATCATTACGATTACTAATGAAGCTCCCCAGTGGTGCATACCGCGTACGATTTCACCAAATGCTACTTCGTTTTGTAAATAATAAACTGATTTCCATGCATTCACTACGTCTGGTACATAGTACATTGTTAAGAACATACCAGATAGAATTTGAATTACTGTAATGAAGAAAGTTAAACCTCCAAAACAGTAAACGAATGCTGAAAAATGGTGTGCAGGGTTCACGTGCTCAGGCACTTCGTGGTCGGCAATATCACGCCAAATCGGTGTAATATCTAAACGTTCATCGACCCAATCATAAATTTTATTTAGCACTGTTTTGTACCCCCTTACTAAACTAGAGTATTTGCTTTAGTTGGACCAAGCCATAAGTAACCATCTTTTTCTTGTACTTCATATTCATCCAACGGACCTGTAGGTGGTGTACCTGCAATGTTTTTACCGTTTTTCTCGTAACGTCCAGCGTGACAAGGACAGAAGAATTGATCTGGGTGTGCTGAATCTTCTCCCCAGTTCACCATACATCCTAAATGCTTACAAACAGGTGATAATGCAACGATTTGATCGCCTTCTTTGTAAACCCATGCTACGTTTGTTACTTCTGATTTGTACCATGCATCAACTTGTTCAAATTTTAAGTCAACTTTAACAGGTGTGTCAGTAATATCAGCGATTTTATGCTCTGTTTGTATAAAATCCCCACCGCCATGCTTTTGTAGCACTGGATCAATTGCAAAGCGAATCATTGGCATCAGCATACCTGCCGCCATAAAGCCACCTACACCAGTTAGTGTATAGCTTAGGAATTGACGTCGTGAAACTCGATTATTACTCATTTTTTTCCCCCCTCTAACTTAAAGGTCAGTCCAACGGACATACTTTTACAAATAGTAATACTAGGACATATCTATGATATATCAAGTCCATAGCTTGGTCAATATAGCATTCTGTGGAAAGCTGGAGAATGTGAACATTTATTGAAACAAATTGTTAAATCTGTGCCCATTTGGTCGAAAACATCGGAATCACTTGACGTAATTGATCTTCGAGAATGGAGTTTTTCACACCTTTATCCATACTTTCTAGCGGAATCGCTGGTAGCCAAATAACATTTACTACATCTCCAATATTTGTCCAAAAATGGTCACAAGTAATGAAGAACACATGCTTAAAACCAGCATTATGTAATTGCGCCTCTAATTGCTGTGGCATTTCTTCGTTTTTCAAAGCTGCACTATACGAAAACGGTGGCATAAGTAATAGACGGCCTTTAAATTGTTGTTCAACAAAAGATGTGAGCGATAACAAAAAATCCGCCTCTGTACCACTCTGCTTCATTTTTTCAGAAGATAAATCGACGGATACGAGTGGAACAATTGCTGTATCGATAAATTCCTTCTGAGCCATAAACGATGTCACATCGCTTGCATTAAAATACATCCACAAACCTCCTCATTGCAAAATAAATCTATTCGTCTTGGCGTAATTGCGTCCGGATTTTGAAATTGTGCCATTTGTAGGAAGTTAACCTAAAACCGTCACTTCCTGTGACAACAGTTAACTGACCTACATCGTGCAGGCCTCCTTTCAAAATCCGTGACATCCGCCGGGGCTTTAGACCAACAGATGTTTTTTATGCGAAAGCGTAGTGCTAACGCAGCGGCAGCAAAATAGTTTTGTCTGTGCGAAAGCATAGCGACAGCAACAACATTATGTTGGTCACTCAGTCGTTGCTACAGGACGTGGCGTTCTTAGACTGAGTTCCTCTATTTCAGTAGGTGTTTAAGTACACCTATTGAATGAAGATAAAAAATGCCCTTCTCCACTCTTCAATAGGATAGCCAATAAAAAGTGAAAACAATCATTCACCTGTTATGTTATCATATTGAGGTAGAGAAAGGACATTCAATTTTTGCCTATTACTAACGTAAATTAGCCGTTTCCTTTAAAGCTTGTAACAAATTAGACAATTCATAAAAGCGCTCTTCATTTCCCTGATCGAGGGCTTCATCAATCTGTGCGAGTAATTTTTCTTCCTGGAATACGAGTAAGCTGTTGGAAAGCAGCTCTTCTGCCAGTAAACGATCTTTTTCACTTACAATCAGTGTTTCTGGCATATAAGGGTTTTCTTCAAGAACTGCTAAGTATTGTGCACTTGGTGGTGTATTTGGAAAATTCAATTGGATATACATATCTTCTTGTTCATGTAAGCGTAAATCATGGAAAGATTTCTCAGCATCTGCAGTCATTACATTACCTTTATAAAACCGAAACGGCACACCTGTTGAGTCAACTGTCGACATCACCATTGCTCTAGGACAATAGTGAGCTTCTTCAACAAATCGAATTCGTTTTAATAGTTCATCATTGCTTAAGAGATAATTTAAAATCCATACACACTCACGACGTTTCAATTGATAATTTTTTAAAAACCATCTAACAAATGCTTTTTTATCGACAACTGATACAGAAGCAGTCATACCCACTCCCTCCTTTACTCAAATTCTAAGGCTTCTAACTTCTCTTGCCACTCTGTTTCACCCGGTTGAATAGCTATTAAATGACCGAGTACCTCTTTAGCTTCTAAACGCTTTCCTTCCTCTAATAAGAAATAAACATATTTTTCTAAAAATGTTGCGTCTTCCTTAAAATCATTATATGCCAAACGGTAAAATTCGTATGCACGGTCGTACAATTCTAAATTTTCATATGCATTTGCTGCAAACGGATATAACGTGCTCCATTCAAAATCATTCTGCTGTAATGCTTCAAATAATTCGATGACATCCTCAGAACGCTCTTGCTGTGCCAACACAGAAATTAATGCTAACACTGCCTCCATGTATTCTGGATCAAGCGCAATTGCTTCACGTAGATGCTGTTCTGCTTCTGCTTGCAAGCCGTTTTTTAGCGCCATTTTACCAGCGAATAAGTATAAGGACTTATCATACTCGTCACGCTTTAACCCTTCCATAATAGCCCCATATGCTTTTTTATTGTCTTCTGTCATGGCATAGCTTTCGGCAAGTAATAAATAGGCAGAAAAATAATCTGGGTCTAGTTCTTTTAATTCTTCTAATTGTTTGATCGCCATTTCATATTTTTGAGATTGGAATGCTGAATAAGCTGCCCCAAATAAAATATCTGGCTTTACTTCATCTTCAAGTGCTATTAAATAGTAATCCAACGCTGTTTCATAAGCAGCTCCAGCTCGATACACCTCAGCGAGTCGTTCAACAAGACTTACGCCAGCAAATTCACCTTGTTGTCCATTTAATTCTTCATATAGTCTCGCAGCCTCTAAAAAACGGCCTGTTTCAAATAATAGTTCTGCTTTAGCAAATTGTAATAATGGCTCCTCTGGTAATATAACTAACGCCTCATTAATACGCTTTTCCGCTACCTCAAACAATCCTTGCATTTGGTAATAATCCGCTAATACTAATAAAGCTTGAGGATATTCTGGTGATGCCTCCTCTATTTCTAATAATAAATCTAAAGCATCATCTTCTTCGCCAAGCTCCATTAAAACATTTGCACGATCGATTTTTAACTGTGCCTCTTCTGGGAATAAAAATTGTAAATGCTCCAGTACACGGTCAGCTTCCTTCATATACCCATACTGCATAAAAACCTCAGCTAGCGCATAAATTTCTTCGGGTAATTCTTTCATTAAAAATGATTCAAGTAGCTGATCAATTAATGCTAAGTCCCCTTGTTCAAGTGCTTGCATCATTTCAGTCATCGCATTGTTCACAGTCATTCACCTATTCTTTCATTGATACCTTTATGCTACAAAACATTTTCTTTCGAAACAAGAAAAAACTCCCCAAAAACTTGGAGAGTCTACCATCAACTTTACTTCACAGCCTCTATATGCTCAAAAAACAACGGATAGGAAACTGCAATACATTCTGCGTCATCTAAAATGACTGCTCCATCTGCTATAAGTGCAGCAATAGCTCCCATCATACCGATACGATGATCTCCATAAGTTCTAAGGCTAGCACCCCGCAATGGTGTTGGACCTTCAATAATCATACCATCCTCAGTTGCTTCAATAGATGCGCCTAGTTTTTTCAACTCATCCACTACAGCTGTTATGCGGTCTGTTTCTTTTACTTTTAGTTCCTCAGCATCTTTAATAATCGTTTTTCCTTTCGCTTGCGTTGCTAATAAAGCAAGGATAGGGATTTCATCGATAAGTCGAGGAATAATATCGCCCTCAATTGTAGTACTTTTTAATGATGACGTTTCAATTGTAATGGTTGCTGTCGGCTCTGATTGACTATCTTCATTTGGCACCAGCGTCATAGATGCTCCCATATTTTGAAGAACCTCGATAATGCCATCTCGCGTTGGATTAATTCCGACATTTTCTAGTGTTATTTTACTTTCTTCACAGATCGCTCCTGCCACTAAGAAAAATGCTGCAGATGAAATATCACCCGGTACAGAAACATGCGTACCTGTCAAAGTTTGACCTCCTTTTAATGAGATCACACCATCCACCACATCAACCTTCGCACCAAATTGACGCAGCATGCGCTCAGTATGGTCTCGAGATACTTCCGTTTCACGTACTATAGTAGTACCCTCCGCACGTAAACCAGCAAGTAAAATAGCTGATTTCACTTGGGCACTTGCAACAGGCATGTGATAATCAATCGCTTGTAATACTGTACCTTGAATGGCTAATGGCGTATATTGTCCATTTGCCCGACCAGTAATTTGCGCGTCCATTTGACGGAGTGGATCAATAACACGGCGCATTGGTCGTTTTCCAATAGACGCATCTCCTGTCATCACCGAATGTACATTGGAACCAGCTAGAATTCCTAGCATTAAGCGTGTCGTCGTACCAGAATTCCCCGTGTACAATACCTCTGTAGGCTCTTGCCAGCTTTCAATACCTGGACTGTCAATGGATACATTTGTGCCTTCAACATCAATTTTTACACCGAGCTTCCGGAAACAATCAATTGTGCTCAAACAGTCCTCACCAAGTAAAAAGCCATCAACAGTCGTTTTACCAGTTGCAATAGCTCCAAACATTACAGAACGATGTGAAACAGATTTGTCACCAGGAATCGTTAAAGTTCCTTGTAAGGAAGGTTTATTATATTGTAATACTTTTTCACTCATAGTTTTCTTCCCCCCAATATGAAGATAGAAAGCGCCATAATTCGAAACAGACATATCCCTATTCAAGGGAGCCTAGGAAATATATGTTTCAAAATTAGCACGATTTTGTATACACGCTGCCGCACGTTCACGGTCACTTTCGCTTTGTAAGCTAATAACAAGAATACCGAAAACATCTTCACGTGACTCTACGATACGTAAATTCGTAATACTAATCGCTTCATCAGCAAGCAAGCCTGTCACTTCAGAAATAACCCCTGGATAGTCAGGAACATCAACATATAAATCAAATGATGTGAACATTGCTCCTGCACTGATCGGTAATTCATCCCTTAATTCTTTAGCAACTGCAAAATAGTTTTCAATGTCATTCGAACTTCCATGTAAGAGCAGTTCCTTGACATGGCTCATTTCCTTTTCCCAGCCATCCAACTGTGCAATAAGCTCTTCACGATTTTGTAATGTAATATCTCTCCATAAAATCGGATTGGACGAGGCAATACGCGTTACGTCACGGAAACCTCCTGCAGCAAGTGAACGCGTCATCGGATATTCCCCATTTTCTCCACCTAGCTGATGCACAAGTGAGGCAGCAATGACATGTGGGAAATGACTAACTACAGCTGTCATATGATCATGCTCGCGAGCAGAAACGCTAACAACTTTGGCATGTGTAAATTTTAATAAACTTTCAAGCTGAGCCATATTGACAATTTCTTCACCAGCGAGTGGTGTCAGCATATAATACGCATTTTCAAAAAGGTGAGCCTTCGCAGCTAATACACCACTTTTATGGGAACCTGCCATAGGATGTCCACCAATAAAGGTAATGCCTAGCTCACGTAATTCTCCAGCCTTTTGCATAATCATTTTTTTAGTACTACCTGTATCTGTTACGATTACTTTATTTTTTAATGGCCAAGATTTTAATTGTTCCATCCATTCAAGTGTTGCATTGACGGGTGTTCCAAAAATAATAATATCCACTTCTGCTGCAACTGATTTGGGATCTGCCACAATATCATGAACAATATTTAACGTTTTTGCATGTTCACGTGTTTTTGCATCCAGATCAAAACCAAAAATTTTGGTTTCCGGTGCCTTTTGTAAGGCCAAGGCAATTGATCCACCAATAAGGCCTAGCCCAATCACGAGCACTTTACGTGTCATGCAAAAACTCCTTGCTCTTTTAAGACATGCTCAAGGTGGCCTAATAGTGCTTCATTTTGAGCCTCTGTTCCGATTGTCACACGGATAAATCCTGGTAATCCTAAGGCATTCCCACTACGGATGATAAAGCCTCGTTTCATTAGCTCTTGGAACACAACATCACTATCAGCTTTCGTATTAAAGAAAATAAAGTTTGTATCAGAAGGGAAGTATTGCAAATTATGCTTTTCACAGAATTGAATATATTGCTCTTTGCCTTTTTCATTTGCTTCACGACATGTATTGATAAATTCTTGGTCACTTAGGGCGATTGCAGCAACTGCTTGACTTAAAATCGTATTGTTAAAAGGCGCTCTTACTGGATCAAGTTTAGCAATTACGTCTGGTTGCCCAATAGCATAACCAACACGGAAAGAAGCAAGGCCATATGCTTTTGAGAAAGTGCGCAATAATAGTACATTTGGATACTCGTCAATTAATGGTAGAGTATCTTTATGATCAGGGTGAGTTACGTATTCGATATATGCTTCATCTAGAACTACTAGTACATCCTTTGGAACCTTAGCTAGAAAGGCACGCAATTCAACATCAGGTATTACTACTCCAGTTGGATTATTTGGGCTACAAACCCAAACAATTGATGTGTTATCATCAATCGCCGCTGCCATTGCATCTAGATCATGTGCACCTTCAACACAAGGAACTTTACGCACCTCTGCGCCTTCAATGTCAGCATTGTGCCAGTATTGAGAGAAGGATGGATCTGCCATGACTGTGTTCACACCTGGATACAACAGTGCACGCGTAATAATTGCAATGATATCGTCGGAGCCGTTACCAAAAAGAAGCTGTGTTTCTTTAACACCTAGATGATCTGCAACAGCTGTGCGTAAATTTTGTGCATAGCCGTCTGGATAGATAGCATGATTTACTGAATGACTTTGTAAATAAGCTGTTACCTTTGGTGAACAACCAAATGGGTTTTCATTAGATGCTAATTTTACGACTTCTTGTAAGCCATATTCACGTTGTACTTCTTCAATTGGTTTACCAGGCTTATATGCTTGCATACCGTCCAATTGTTGTTTCCATTTCATCTCAAACATCTCCTCTAATTATTTAGCTTGGGCTAAATCTGGTCTTAATTTCACTGCATCATTGAGATACAAGTGCTTTACATCCTTTTGTGCAACTTCTACATTCGCATGGATTAATACACGAATACAAAGTGGTAACGCGTCTGGCACGTTCATTTCATGGGTACACATAACAGGTACATATTGCCAACCGTCCATTAATCGTACAGCACGTGCCGGAAATGCTGACGTAATATCAGGTGTTGTGGATATAAGGATTGAAGCAATATCATCTATCTCCACATTGTTTGCAGCTACTACTTCACGTACTAATCTTGCTGTCTCATCCCATACAAGCTCTGGCTTGTCAGATTCAATTGTAATTGCTCCTCTAAGTCCACGAATCATACAAGCACCTCCGCTAATAACTGTCGGAATTCGGCATCTACCTCTTTGCACTTCGCTAGATCAATTGGTTGCACAAAAGGCTTACCTATTTTTTCCAACAATACAAATTGTAAAATTCCATACTCCGCTTTTTTATCTTTCATTAAATACTCTGTTAATTGTTCAAAAGAATACTCTTTTACAGCTCCAAATGGATACCCATTTTTCAATGCAAACTGTAAAAATGCTGTAGTGAAGTGACGATCCAACTCGCCGTATCGTTCACTTAATAATAAGCAATATACGAGTCCAATCATTACAGCTTCACCGTGCGCTACTTTTCCATATCCTGCGGCTGCTTCAATAGCATGTCCATAGGTATGGCCTAAGTTTAAAAATTTCCGCACCGATTGTTCAGTTTCATCCTCTGCGACTATTTGCGCTTTTACTTCTATACCTTTTCTAAGCTGGTTTGCTAATTCTTCAGTGCTGAAATGAATAACAGTCTCTGCAGCCATTAATTCCTCTAACCATGTTGCATTAGAAATCATCGCATGCTTGATCACTTCTGCTGTTCCTGAACGCACCTCACGTTCAGATAAGCTTTCTATAAATACGGTATCATAAATAACTCCCTCGGGTTGATAAAACGCACCGATCATATTCTTACCTAACGGATGATTAATTGCTGTTTTACCACCCACTGCTGAATCATGTGCTAAAATCGTCGTCGGAATTTGAATAAACGGTACTCCACGCATAAATGTGGCAGCTACAAAGCCAGTTAAATCTCCTACAGCACCTCCACCAAATGCAAAAATAAACGATTTGCGTGAACATTTTTGTTCCAGTAAAAATGTTTGTGCTGCATGATATTGTTCAAAAGTTTTACATGCCTCACCGCTAGGTAAGACATAAACCTCGAAATCATAGGGGAAATTCTCCTTGAAGTAATCTCCTTGTGCTGCCCATACATTAGCATCTGTAAAAACAATAAGTTTATCGGCTTTTTGAAGTTTATCGTCAAATGCCTTTACTGCTTCAGCTAAAAAATTATGGCCAAGAATCACCTCATATTGATGTGATTTCGTTGCTACTGGTACTCGCATAAATCAGAACCCCTTTGTATAACGACGTTGTTCATCGATTTGAGCTTTTAATTGAGGTAATTGATCACTATGGAATTGTTCCAAAATAGCATTCGCTATTTCCCAGGCAATAACATGTTCTGCTACTACTGATGCCGCTGGTACTGCACAACTATCCGAGCGCTCTACACTAGCTTTGAATGGCTCTTTTGTTTCAATGTCAACGCTTTGTAACGGTTTATATAATGTAGGGATTGGCTTCATAACACCACGTACGACAATTGGCATGCCAGTTGACATTCCGCCTTCTAAACCACCAAGGCGATTCGTTGCTCGAGTATAACCATGTTCTTCAGACCAAATAATTTCATCATGTACTTCGGAACCTTTGCGACGTGCCATTTCAAACCCAATTCCAAACTCAACACCTTTAAATGCATTAATAGATAACATTGCAGCTGCTAATTTCGCATCAAGCTTACGATCATAATGAACATATGAACCGACACCAGCTGGCATTCCTTCAACGATAACTTCTACAACGCCACCAATTGAATCTCCCGCTTTTTTCGCTTCATCAATTGCTTCTACCATCTTTGCAGAGGCCTCTGGGTCAACACAGTAACAAGGGTCTGCTTCTATAATGGTACGAACTTCATCCACAGATTTCCCTTCTATTAAAGAAGTATCTGCCTTAATACCAACGATTTCTGTTACATGTGACACAATGGAGATACCTAATTCATTTAATAACGCCTTTGCAACAGAACCTGCAGCTACACGAACAGTTGTTTCGCGTGCTGAAGAACGCTCTAAAACATTACGTAAATCACGGTGTCCGTATTTCATGCCTCCTACTAAATCAGCATGTCCTGGACGTGGACGTGAAATTTGACGTTTAATATCTTCAGGATTTACATCTTCTGCCAATGGTTCTGCTCCCATAATTTTCGTCCAGTGCTTCCAGTCATCATTTGTGACTACGAGTGCTACGGGAGAACCAAGTGTTTGCCCATGACGAACACCAGAAACTATTTCTACTGTATCTGTTTCAATCTGCATTCGGCGACCACGGCCATGTCCTCCTTGGCGACGTTTTAAATCGTGGTTAATTTTTTCTGCTGTAATTGGTAAGAGTGACGGTAAGCCCTCAATAATTGTTGTTAATTGGGGTCCGTGTGACTCTCCTGCTGTTAAGTAACGCATAAACGCTTTCTCCCTTCAACTCGCTAAAGTATGTATTTTTCACTATAACATATATTCATTAAAAAAACAGTCCTTTTGCAAATGTCGTTAAAGTCTCTCTTTAATTGTTTACAAATTTCGAACCGTTCTAACAACCATAAATTATATTCTTCAAACTCTATAGTATATATATCTTTTTCACTTCATTCTAACTCACTTCAATCAATTCAACACTATGTTAAATGCGAATATTCTGAACGATTTGTGTAAAAAAATTTTCAACAACTATCAATTTCGCCTTGGCGTAATTGCGTCCGGATTTTGAATTGTGCAAGCACAATTCATTCCTTTCAAAATCCGTGACATCCGCCGGAGGCTTAATCTTCATTCAGTAGGTGTTTGGACACCTACTGAATGAAGATTAAAAATACGCTTTTTGCTTATAACAAGCGAAAAGCGTACGATTTATCTATGTCTGATGCCTTTCAATATGTACACGACATTCTTGTTGTCTACTGTACGATTGCTTTTCTCATATTATTAACTATTTTCGTCGATAGAAGAATGTATCTTCTACTTCAAACTCATAACGTGATGGATTAAAGATTTGCTCTGTTGAGCCAACGAATAAAATCCCATCCTTGCGTAGCGCTTTACTAAAATCAGCATAAATCTGATCCTTTGCTTCTTCAGTAAAATAAATCATGACATTGCGGCAGACAATTAAATCGTAATTAGTATCGTAATGATCCTTAAGTAAATTATGCTTCTTAAAAGTTACACAACGTTTAATCTCATCCTTGACCCTATAGAAGGAACCTTCTTGCTCAAAATACTTAGCTTTAATATCACTTGGCACTTCTGCTAATGAGCGCTCAGGATACACACCTAATTTCGCCTTTTGGATGACATTCTCATCTAAATCAGTGGCAATTATTTGGATTTGAGATAATGGAACTAATTGAGATAATACCATTACTAATGAATAAGGTTCTTCCCCTGTTGAACAAGCAGCACTCCAAATTTTTAAACGCTTATTAGATTGCAATAATTTCGGAAATATTTTCTTCTGCAATACTTCCCAGCGCTTACCATTACGGTAAAATTCGGAAACATTGATCGTCATGCGATCTAAAAACTCATTCATTAAATCACGATCTTGTTCAAGTGCCTTAAGAAAGTCTACAAAATTACGATACCCCTTCTTCTCATACAGAGATGTTAATCGTCTTTTCATTTGCGCTTCTTTATATAACGCTAAATCTATTCCTGTTTTGCGCTTTATACCTTCTATAAATTGTTCATAATCAGACATACGGTCATCTTCCCCTCTAGCGTCGTATTTCCATTATAGCGGAAAAGTGCCATTCCTGAAATAGTCTTTCACATGTAATCCAAGTTACTTAGTTGAGTTTTGTTTTTCTTCTAATAACAACACTTTTGATTGCTCTAATTCTAGGCGTAATTTTTCTGTTTCCATTGTATACGTTTGTAATCTGAGTTTTTCTAGTTCCACTTCCTTCTCAATAGCCTTTAAATTAATTTTTTGTTTTTTTGTATGTGCATCTGTAAAAATACCTGCTAAACAAATAATTACTCCTGCAATAATACCTATCGTTGCAATTCCCAATCCGTCCACATCCTTTCATTTATAATGATTATACGGTAAAGTGGAAAAAATAGTTTCACTTTACCTTTTCATTTTTTCATTAATTTACAAGTATTATTCCCACCTGAAATGTTTGCATAAAAATTGAAGGTAGTTAACACTACCTTCAAAGTTTTTTCCTATACCTCTACTCGATAATCCTTTAAATCTTCTCGTAATTTCGCTTTCAGGAATTTACCTACAGAGGTTTTAGGTACCTCATCTAAAAACACAACATCATCAGGAATCCATGTTTTATGGAATTGAACGGATAGATCCTCTAATAGTTCTGTTTTCGTAATGGAATCCTTATATTCTGGTTTTGGTACAACACATGCTAGTGGTCGTTCAATCCATTTTTCATGTGGAATTGCGATAACAGCTGCCTCAAATACTTTCGGATGCGACATTAAAGCATTTTCCAGCTCCACCGATGAAATCCACTCTCCACCACTCTTAATTAAATCCTTTGTACGATCTGTAATTTTAATATAACCATCAACTGTCACCACGGCAATATCACCAGTGTATAACCAGCCATCTTTAAAGGCTTCATTTGTTCGTTCATCATTGTAATACTCTCCAGCAACCCACGGACCCCTAATTGTCAGCTCGCCCATTGTTTTGCCATCCCAAGGTACTTCACCATTTTCATTCACAACTCGTGTTTCAATGAGTGGCACTGTTATCCCCTGTGTAATGCGAACGTCCATTTTTTCGTCCAATGTATACTCTTGCATGTGTGTTAAATAAGTCGAGAGGCTAACAAGTGGCGATGTCTCAGTCATACCATAGCCCGTAATATAAGGAATTTCATGTTCCTCCTCAAAGCCACGAATTAGACCAAGCGGAGATGCCGAACCACCACAGACAATCAAACGTAACGAAGTCAAATCACGCGGATTTTTGCGTTGCTCCTGTAAAACACCTAACCAAATTGTTGGTACACCTGCAGTCAACGTAACCTTATATGTTTCAAATAAATCTAGTAGTAGCTGTGGTGTAAACATTGGCCCTGGTAATACCTGTGTAGCACCAAATAATACACTAGCAAACGGGAAGCCCCACGCATTTGCATGGAACATTGGCACGACAGGCAGGACAACATCTGACTCACTAATAGCAATACTATCTGAGAGCCCTGCTGCCAAACTATGAAGGACAATACTTCGATGCGTATACACAACACCCTTTGGCATTCCTGTAGTCGCACTTGTATAGCACATGCCAGCAGGTGTATTTTCATCTAAATCATTTGGGAAATTAAAATTATCATTTGCCTCTGAAAGTAATGCCTCATAAGAAAGAGCATTCGGTAATGGAATAGTTTCAGGCAAGACTGCATCCCCCATTACGATAAAATGCTTTACAGTTTTCAGCTGTGAGACAATCGGTGCAATAAGTGGAACTAAGTTATCATCAATTAATAATATTTCATCTTCTGCATGATTAATGACATAAACAATATGCTCAGGAGCTAATCGAATATTAATCATATGCAAAACGGCTCCTGCACATGGGACTGCAAAATATGCTTCTAAATGGCGGTGATGATTCCAAGCAAAGGTACCCACCTTCATACCTCGCTCCATCCCCAGCTTAGTAAGGGCATGTGCTAATTTACGAGTTCGTTTTACATAGTCTTTATAGGTAAACTCGTGAATTGTTGTAGAGCTTGTCCGTGAATATATTTTTTTCGCATGGAAAAATCGCTCTGCTCGATTCAAAAAACTTGTTAATAATAAAGGTGTATTCATCATATGCATAATAACGCTCCCCTTTGCTCACAAAATTTTTGAAACGTCCAATACTAAAATGAAGATAACCGTTGATTTTGAAACTCTTTTTTTCTTACTTTGGCTGCATACGAATCGCGCCATCTAAGCGGATTACTTCACCATTTAACAATCCGTTTTGAATAATGCTTTCAACCAATAGCGCGTATTCAGATGGTTTCCCAAGTCTTTTAGGGAAAGGAGTCATGTTGGCAAGTGCCTTTCTTGCTGGCTCTGGTAACGTTGCAAACATTGGCGTCTCGATTAATCCTGGAGCAATTGTCATGACACGCACACCAATTTCAGCAAGCTCCCGAGCAATCGGCAAAGTCATCGCTGCCACACCGCCCTTCGATGCACTATATGCCGCTTGTCCAATTTGTCCATCAAACGCTGCCACAGATGCAGTATTAATAATTACCCCACGCTGACCATCTTCGTTTGGCTCATTATGCTGCATTTTTTCAGCTGCTAGACGAATAACATTGAAAGTACCAATTAAATTGACAGAGATCACCTTTGCAAATAAATCAAGTGCATGGACACCACGTTTTGAAATTACTTTACTTGCATCAGCGATTCCAGCACAGTTGACTGTTACATTAATGGAACCAAAACTTGCTATTGCTTGCTCTAGCCCTGCAGCTACATCAGCTTCTTGCGTTACATCAACACGTGCATATTGGACATTCTCGCCCAACTCTTCTACTAATGCATGTCCTCGTTCGTCATTGACATCAAAAATAACTGCCCTGCCGCCCTCTGCAACAATTTTACGGACAGTTGCCTCGCCTAAACCAGATGCTCCACCTGTTACAATCGCTATTACTTCATGACCCTTCATCTAACACAACCCCTTTTACATTTTTTCAATAATAGTGGCATTTGCCATCCCCATACCTTCGCAAATAGCAAGTAAACCATAACGTAAATTTTCCCGCTCCATCCGATACAGCATTGTTGTTAACAGTTTGGTACCAGTTGCGCCTAATGGATGCCCTAAAGCTATTGCTCCACCATCTGGATTTAATTTATTTGGATCTGCGCCAATTTCATGCAACCATACAAGTGGTACCGGAGCAAAAGCCTCGTTTACCTCATACGTATCAATTTCTTCAATTGTAAGTCCTGAACGCTCTAGCGCTTGTCGTGTCGCCTCAATTGGACCAGTTAGCATTAACGTCGGATCCGAACCAACTACAACCCTTGTGACAATTTTGGCAAGTGGTTGAATTCCAAGCTCCTGTGCTTTTTCTAAAGACATAACAACTACTGCCGATGCACCATCGCTCATTTGACTTGCATTACCAGCTGTTATTACACCATCCTCTTGGAAAACTGTTCTTAATCCATTTAATATATCAATCGTTGTTTCAGCACGCGGTCCCTCATCAACTGAAAATGTTGTAACTGAACCGTCTTCTTGGGTAATTTGGATAGGTAGTATTTCCTTTTTAAAATGTCCCGCCTCAATAGCAGTTAATGCTCGTCTATGACTATTGTAGGCATAGTTATTTAGCTGTTCCTTTTTTAGTCCCCATTTTCCAGCTATATTTTCGGCTGATAACCCTTGATGTATAATAGAATAGTTATCATGTAAGCGTTTACCTACATGGGCACCCTTCATGTTAGAACCCATTTGTACTCTCGTCATACTTTCAACCCCACCAGCGATAACTATGTCCATATCACCAGCTAAAATAGCCTGTGCTGCAAAGTGTACCGCCTGCTGACTTGAGCCACATTGACGATCAATTGTCACACCTGGGACAGACTCTGGAAAGCCTGCCATTAATAACGCCGTACGAGCTATATTTGCCCCTTGTTCAGCCGTTTGTGTCACACAGCCAAAAATAACATCCTCTACCTGTTCCTTGTTAATCCCAGCACGTTGAACCGCTTCTTGCAGTACATCTGCTGCTAAGTCATCTGCTCGAACATTACTCAACGCCCCTCTACTTCTGCCAACTGCTGTACGAACAGCCGCTACAATCACCACTTCTCTCATAATTAAAACCCCTTTGCCCTTCAATTCTCATATTCCCTATCATCTATCACGTTAAAGTGTATTTAGATGTTAGGAAATATATTCCCGATTATTAAACTATTCAAAAGCTTTAATTATCAGAATATTATAGCATTTATTTTACATGAGTAAGAAGTTTTTAACAATTCCATATGTATCTATGATTCTATTTTCTATTTTAATTATTCAATTTGTCAGTTCGAGGAAACTATCCGCCAGTAAAGATTCTATCTATCACTTTGAGTGTGCTATCCATCAGTTTAATGATTCTATTCGCCGCTTTAATATCTGAGCAAACAAAAAAGCAATCTCAAATTGAATTGAGATTGCTTGATGTATTTGCAAATTAAACTAAATCTTCACCGAAGAATAAGCCGATTTCGCGCTCTGCAGAAGCAAGAGAGTCAGAACCGTGGATGATGTTGTGAGAAACAGTTGTTGCATAGTCACCACGGATTGTACCTGGGTTAGATTCTTCTGGTTTAGTTGCACCCATCATTGTACGAGCAAGCTTAATAACGTTCTCGCCTTCCCATACCATAGCAAATACTGGACCTGAAGTGATGAAATCAACTAATTCACCAAAGAATGGACGCTCAGCATGCTCAGCATAGTGCTTTTCTGCTAAATCTTTAGAAATTACCATTAATTTAGCACCTTTCATTACAAAACCGCGACGTTCGAAACGATCTACGATGTCACCAACCACTTGACGCTCAACGCCGTCTGGCTTAACCATTAAAAAAGTTTGTTCAATTGCCATGTTAAAACACTCCTTAAATTCGTCTAACAGGTTTTACACCTACCGATAAATATTAACAAAAAATAAGCCTTTGTACAACAAAAAGCTAGAATTTGCGCTTGCCCATAAATAAAGCGACATCACGTAATTTTTTCTTAACGGGATGTTTTGGCAATGCATCTATTTCCTGTAATGCCTTTTTCAAATATTTATCGCTCATTTTATTAGCTTGCTCAATTGCAGCAGATTTACGCACATACCGCAGCATATTTTGACGTTCTGTTTCTGTTAATGTACCCGTAAATACTTTTACTAGATAAGGTTGCATCTCTGGGTCATCTTTTAACAATAAAATCGGTAATGTAATATTTCCCTGCAATAAATCACTACCTGCTGGCTTCCCTAATTCTTTATCTGTTGCCATAATATCTAAAACATCATCGATAATCTGGAAGCTCATGCCCACAAAATAGCCAAAGCGTTTTAAATGTCTCACGGTTTTAGCATCGACACCTGCCGCGACTGCTCCAAGCTCACAACTAGAAGAAATAAGCAATGCGGTTTTGCGTTTAATGCGTCTAAAATAATCCTTTAAACCTTGGTCTAACCTAAATTTATCTTCGATTTGAATGACCTCACCGTTACAAATCTCCACCATTGTCCGCGCTAAAATTTGATGCACTAATGGGTCTTCAAGCTTCGTAATATATTCAAGTGCACGTGCAAAAATAAAATCGCCCGTGTACATTGCTACTCTATTATTCCATTGGGATTTGACAGTCGGGCGTCCTCTACGCATATCGGAATCATCAATTACATCATCATGCACAAGTGATGCCATATGGATAAGCTCTAAAGGCACGGCTACATCCTTCAGCTTCTCGATATCATATTCGCCAAATTTCGCGCCAAGCAACGCGAAAATCGGCCGTATCCGTTTGCCACCAGCTTGTAATAAATGGAGAGAAGCATCATTGATCAAATACGAAGAAGAGTTGACCGCTTTTTCTAACTCTTGTTCAATGATATCGATATCTGATTTCAAATCGGAATAGAGTAGTTTTAACTTCATCTTTTCCACGTGTGAAAACCTTCCCCCATTAACGTACCTTTTTAAAGCCTATATGCATTGCCGCAGCACCGCCACTGTATGCTTTGTACGTTACTTTTTCTAAACCTGCTTGCTCAAACATTGCCGCTAACTTTTTCATACCTGGGAAATCATTTGCAGATTCCTGTAGCCAAGAATATTCTTTATAGCTTTTCGCAAATATTTTACCAAATATCGGCATTATAAATTTAAAATAAAAACGGAATAGTTGTCGATAGCCTGGGATTTCAGATTGCGATGTCTCTAAACAAACAACCATTCCACCTGGTTTTACAACACGATTCATTTCTTTTAACACTTGCAAATAATCTGGTACATTGCGTAGACCAAAACCAATCGTCGCATAATCAAATGTATTGTCTGGAAAAGGTAATTCCATAGCATTACCATGGATTAGTTCAATTTGCGGATATTGCTTTACCTTTTGCTTGCCAACATTCAGCATGTTTTGACTAAAGTCTAGTCCCTTAACTTCTCCACTTTCACCAACTGCCTCTGCTAAGGCGATTGTCCAATCTGCCGTACCACAGCAAACATCCAGTGCCTTAGCTCCAGGTTTTACAGCCATGCGCTGCATCGTATCATTGCGCCAGCCGACGTGCATCTGGAAACTAATAACACCATTCATTTTGTCATAGTTTTCCGAAATACTTTCAAATACTTCGTGAACGTGCTCTTCTTTCGATTTAGCCATTTTGAAAAACCTCTCTTATCCGTTAGTAGAAGCTATAGATGCCTCCACACGTGCTTGTAGAGCTTGTTTCACATCACTTTGTAAAAACGATGCATCATCAATCACCTGCAACAGCTCTGTTTTTAATTGCACAATTTTATCCTGAATGACGCTATTATAAGTCGCACCAGCATGTCTTGCACTCTCTTCAAGCGCCCCGCCCATTAAAGATACTTGTCCACGTTGATAAGCCGACCATTCTCTTTCCAAACGCAAGATTAATAAGCTCTTTTCCATAATTGGAATGTACGTACCAAATGAATAGAGCTCAAAAAATTTTGAGATTAATCCTGATTCAATGTTGCTCATTGAGGCAAACCATTGTTCGACCGATCTGTTTGTTGCCTCATATACTTTAATTTGGTTCTCGCAACGTGCTATAATCCCTTGCGACAAATTTCTAATTAATGCGACATTGCCTGACATCGCTAAAATTTCATAATAACGACCACTATAAAAGTCTCCAGCTAAAACGGTTAGCTGCTGTTCTTTTGATGTGGCATCCAATTCTTTTATATGATCATGCGCCGATAAAGCTGCGTACACAATTCCAACAGTGATTGCAGCTTCTCTTTGTTCTTGTTGCCACTCTTCACCATTCAAAAAGGGAACTAACAAGTAAAACAATTGATTTTCATCTAGCACAGGTACGCCTGTGTATTTTTGCAAAGTTCTATGACGAACATCCATGAAAATCTCTGTTTTTAACTGTGCAATTGAATTTTGAATGTATGTTGCATTCATAGACCTTACTCCATTTCACTTTCAGATACGTTAGTCGCTTTCATGACCTAACGTTTGCTTACTGAGTCATTATAGCATACGCGACGATTCGGAATAAAAAATTTTTGCTTCAATCAACATGATAGGCAGTAGAGCTTCTCCATAAAAACTGCCTTTAAAATCGGATTAAAAACATAATTAAAGTTTTACACATTTTATCGATTATATGTGCACCTCAATTTCATTTAGATACTGAATGAAATTTACTGTTATTACTTTTTAGCCTCGCTATTAATGACACCATGGGCTGTATGAATCTGTGCTTTCCCACGAATTTTCATAGCTGATGTATGTTCCGTAAATTGAGCAATCATCACTTCTCCAGCATCTAATTTTTCAGAATGATGGAACTTTGTATCTGTACCGCGCGTTAAACCTATTACATGCACGCCATCTTCTTCTGCTTGAATAACAATATAATCTTGTGACATTTTGTACACTCCTTAAATCCGCCAAATTCTTAGTCCATCATAACATAATTAGACATGCAATTTAAGACATTTGAATAAATGACAATACTTCTCTTCGTTTTACTTCATCTTCCTCGTAAATGCCACGCGCAACCGATGTCACAGTTTTAGAACCAGGCTTCTTAAGTCCTCGCATAGTCATGCACATATGTTCTGCCTCAATGACAACATAAACACCTTTTGGAGATAGCATTTCCATTAGTGTGTCAGCAACTGAGGAAGTAATACGCTCTTGTAATTGCGGACGACGAGCAATTGTTTCTACGGCACGTCCTAATTTACTTAGACCTGCCACAATGCCATCGTTCGGTATGTAGGCTACATGAGCTTTGCCGTAAAAAGGCACTAGATGATGCTCACACATCGAATAGAATGGAATGTCCTTTACAAGTACTAATTCCTCATGATCCTCATGAAACACTGTTTTAAAATAATCTCTTGCGTCTTCATGTATACCACAAAACATTTCCGCATACATTTTGGCTACACGTTTGGGTGTATCAAGTAACCCTTCACGATTTACATCTTCACCTACAGCTTCTAAAATCATTTTTACTGCTTCCTCTATTTTCAATAAATCAACATTCGACATCCGAAAAAAACCTCCTGCATATCAAAACATTACACATTTCCCTATGCATCGTAGCATATCCAAAAGGTAAGCGCAAAACGACTTACCTGAATCAAAAGAAATTCAACGCTATATGAGCAAATTAGCCACTTATATGATTTCAAAAAATGGAACACATTCAATAATAGTGCATATGATAGCTATAATCCTTAAACAAGATTGACATCTGTTTTCTTGCAACGTTCTATGTATATCATGACTAAACATACCCGCGCGACTTTCTTGAGTGCAGTAAAAAAGAGCAGCCTCCATGTTCGTTTACATGAAGGCTGCTCTATGTAACTACTAGACGTGTATTATTTTACAGCATCTTTAAGCGCTTTACCTGGTTTGAAAGCAGGTACCTTGCTAGCAGCGATTTCGATTTCTTTACCAGTTTGTGGGTTACGACCTTTACGAGCCGCACGTTCACGTACTTCAAAGTTACCAAAACCAATTAATTGTACTTTGTCACCCTTTGCAAGAGCATCTTGAATTGTATCAAATACAGCTTCAACTGCTTTAGAAGCGTCTTTTTTAGAAAGACCTGCAGCTTCAGCAACAGAGTTTACTAATTCTGTTTTATTCACACCATTCACCTCCTCTCAAAGGGTCATGAATCAATTCTGTAAAAAGAGTAACACATAGAAAACCGCTACGCAACTGTATTCATTCATGATTATAACCAAAAAATCATTTTTTCACCCAAAAAATAAAAATAACAGGACTTTTCGCATGAAAACGAAATGCCCTGTGCTAATTTTTTGTGCTCTAATTTCCCTTTTATCACTATAAAATAAATGTTACTAATCCTCTATCGCCTTCGTTCACCATTCTTTCGATTGTTTGACGCATACGCTTTTTGGCTGTAGATGGTACAGCATCCATTTTGTAGCGAATTCCTTCTTTTAACACTTCATGCAAAGGAGTTCCAAAAAGCTGTGTGTTCCATAATGCATCACGATCGTGTAAATAAGCATGGTTTAAATCTTTAAGTAACTGTTGACTATGGAATTCTGAGCCGATAAGTGGCGCAAATTCTGATTCCATATCTACCCGAATGATATGATAAGACGGTGCCTTCGCTTTCATACGCACACCATAGAAATTATTTTGTTTTATAAGCTCTGGTGCTGTTGGTTCGAACTCCTGCATCATTGGCAATGTTACACCATAGCCATTCTTATCAGCTTCCTGAATAGCGGTTTTAAAGCGTTTTTGCGCCTCCTTTGCTTCTGCTGCTTCTTTAATAAAGAGTAGCCAATCTTTCTTTGTCTCAATTGGCTCATCTAGCCATTCATTACAAACTGATTTATACAGCTGTTCCTGCAAGGACACCCGAATGATCGCAGTACCGATACCAGAATCCACATGTACCACTTCACTTTGGTCAATAAAATCGATGGCTTTAAAGGCATCTGACGCCTGTTGCACATCTCTAATTTTCATTACTGATGATAACACTTCCTCCATCGAATCAATTAGTGCTACATTCAAAGGATGTGATGCATCTAGTACATCTAACCAATCTGGTTTTTCTACCTCAATCGTACGGATTGGAAATTCAAATAATGCCTCCTGTAGAATGTACTGAATATCAGATTCACGCATTTGATCGATGGACATTGCAATTACCGGAACATTATAACGTTCAAATAGTTCATTTCGGAGCTGTACCGTTTCTTCTCTTGCTGGCATTTGGCAATTCAACACAACAACAAAAGGTTTTCCGATTTCTTTTAATTGTTCAATAATTTCTTCCTCTGCCTTCTCCGCCGCACGACGACTTATCCCATTCACTGTACCATCTGTTGTTACGACAATCCCTATATTAGCATGGTCACGAATTACTTTATCTGTACCTATTTTCGCTGCTTCTTGGAATGGGATTGGCTCTGTATGCCAAGGTGTATGCACATACTTAGGGCCATTTTCATCCTCATATCCCTTTGTACCGTCAATAACATAACCAACGCAATCTGCTAAACGAATTTGGAATGTCATTTCATCTTCACCGACCGCAATACGTGTTGCTTGGGCAGGTACAAACTTCGGCTCAGCAGTCATAATGACTGGCCCCGGCGAGCTTTGAGGCAACTCGTCTTGTGCACGCATTCTTTCTGTTTCATCCACAATATTTGGTAACACTACTGATTCCATAACCTTTTTTACAAATGTTGATTTACCTACACGTACTGGACCGACAACACCAATATAAACATCGCCATTTGTGCGCTCTGCAATTTCTTTAAATACTGCTTCACTCAAGGTTTCTGCCTCCTTTATCTACGCTTTTTCACTATATGCACGTGAAGAGACAAATATGAAAAAGCCCCTCACAAATGTAAGGAGCTCTTGTTGACTATTATTTTGTAGTTTGAGATTCTGCCTCTTTTTTTGCTTTTTCTATAACTTTTTCTCTAGCTTTTTTTGCGTCACTATTATAGGCATCCATATAATATGTTGGATCCCCATTTTCATCTACAGTATATGGCACAGAATATGCTGGCACTACTGGATATTTATCAACAAGTAGCTGTCGAATATCATCTCCAGGCTTCACATCAGGCTTGTCTTCTTTTAGTAGTTGGCCTAAATCAATTGAATAGTCGACATGCATTTCGCCATCACCTGTCATAAACATTGGCAGTTCGGCACCTGAATAAGGACTTTTAACGGTTACATCTGTTTTATAGCCCAGTTCTTCAAAGTTAATTTGGTATACATTATCTGAAGTTGAACCTTTTATCGGTAAATATTGGAGAGACATTTTACGTATATTGATTTCTCGAATACGTTCAGCAGCATTTAAATCTACTAATTTTACTTTAGCCTGATTCTCTGGATCCCAAATAATATATTGAAAAATCCCACCTTTTTCATAGGCATTTCCAGGAATTTGTGCGAGATATTTAGGCATTAGTTTTTCAAAATCAATTAAATATTTTATATATATATCTGTATCCAGCTCACTATTTTTAATCGGAACCAGTCCACCAGTTGCTTCACGATATTCATCAACCGCACGTTGAATAGCAGCTAGTTGATCAGCATCAGGCACTAACTTTGCCCTTTTTTCATCTTCTGGATATGCACAACCTACTAGAAGTACCGCGGTTGCTATTACCAAAAGTAAAGCACTTAGTTTTTTCATGTCACTTCCACCTCATTATTTTTTATGCTGGCCATGTGGCAACAATTAGTACCATTAAAAATGTGCCAAGCCCAAACAGTATGTATGCAAATAAATTTACGATTGTACGTAAAAAAACGTTTGAAATCTTATTACGAGCTAAATAAATTAAACCGACTGATATAATCATAAAGCCGATACAATAAAATGATACCCACATAATATCAAGTGCAGGCATATGTGCTAACGGACCCATTCAAGACAAACCACCTTTCTTCAATGTCACGAAACAATCAAAGTATATTATACTATGTGCCTTCGCTAAAAAGAAATAGTTGTCCAATAACTATCATCAAATGGACAACCTTTATAACTTTACGGACGATTCGGCTAATACCACACAATAAGGCGTCTCAGCATATTCTCTGAGGCACCTTATTTATGTCCGTTTTATGACAAAAAGACTCAACTATATACTCTACTAGAAAATTATATTAGTGCATCATATCATCGATTTCTCGCTTTTTCATACGCATCATTAATGCATCAACTGCTACTTTCGGTTCTACATTATTAAAGAGCACACTATAAAGTTCAGTTGCGATTGGCATAGCAACATCATATTTCTCTGCTAGTTGGTAAGCGGCTTTCGTTGTACGTACCCCTTCAACTACCATTCCCATTTGATCAAGTACCTCTTGCAATTTCATACCTTGTCCTAGCAAATTACCAGCACGCCAGTTACGTGAATGTACGCTTGTACATGTTACAATCAAATCTCCCATGCCTGTAAGTCCTGAGAATGTAAATGGATTCCCCCCCATTTTGACACCAAGACGTGTAATCTCAGCCAATCCTCGAGTAATAAGTGCCGCTTTGGCATTATCACCATAATTTAAGCCATCTGTAATACCAGCAGCTAATGCGATGACGTTTTTCAGTGCTCCACCAATTTCTACACCGACAATATCCTCATTTGTGTAGACACGGAAAAATTGATTCATAAATAAATCCTGTACTTTCTCAGCTGCTTCAATATTAGCGCAAGCCGCCGTCACCGTTGTGGGATGATGCAAAACTACTTCCTCTGCATGACTTGGGCCTGAAAGTACAACAATTTCTTCTACAAATTCAGCAGGTAAACTTTCTGCTAGAATTTCCGAAATTCGTTTTAATGAATCGGGTTCAATCCCCTTCGACACATGCACAAATAACACTTTTTTCTCGAGTGATGCTGTCATTTTTTCGCATACTTCACGGATGGCCTTAGTTGGCACAGCAACAACAATTGTTTCCGAATGAGCAACTGCCTTAGCAATATCACTTGTTGCATGCAAATTTATTGGTAGTATCGTTTCAGGTAAATACTTCTTATTAGTATGCAGGTTGTTGATTTCTTCAGCCTGGTCAGCTCGATGAGTCCATACAAGCGTATCATGCCCATTTTCTGCAAGTACCATCGCCAGTGCTGTACCCCACGAGCCTGCCCCTAACACACAAACTTTTTCCATTCAAAATCCTCCCTTGTAAAGAAAAGCCTAGTCGAACTTTTAACCATGCTAACGCTGATAAAAGGTTTAAATGCAACTTGATTTATCAATGCGACAAATTCTGTCAAGCTGCCGCTTCACTTTCATAAAAACAATCCTAGTAATCCAAGTAATACTTAGACCTAAAATATTCTTTCTTTTTTGTAAAAAGACGCCACCCAACAAATTATCGTCGGGTTGGCGTACTGTATGTGTATAAATTTTCTCTAAGCACGAGCACGAGTAATTAAACGAATTGGCGTCCCTTCAAAATCAAATGTTTCGCGAATACGGTTTTCTAAGAAACGTTCATAAGAGAAATGCATTAGTTCTGGTTCATTAACAAATACCACAAACGTCGGTGGCTGTATTGCCACTTGGGTTGCATAGTAAATGCGAAGACGGCGGCCTTTGTCTGTTGGCGCTGGGTTGCGTGCCACAGAATCCTCAATCACCTCATTAAGAATTGATGATTGAATACGCATTGCATGGTTTTCACTAACGCGTTGTATAATCGGTAAAATTTGATGTACTCGCTGGTTTGTATTGGCCGAAACAAAAATAATTGGTGCATAATCTAAGAATAAGAAATGCTCACGAATCTGTTGAGTAAAGACATTCATCGTTTTCTCATCTTTTTCAATAGCATCCCATTTATTCACAACAATGACCACAGCTTTTCCAGCTTCATGTGCATAGCCTGCAATTTTTTTATCTTGCTCTTGAATGCCCTCTTCTGCATTTAGTACAACTAAAACAACATCGGATCGTTCAATGGCACGTAATGCTCGCAATACAGAGTATTTCTCTGTTGTTTCGTACACTTTTCCTTTTTTACGCATACCCGCTGTATCAATAATGACATATTCCTGCCCATCATACTCATAAGGCGTGTCAATAGCATCTCGAGTTGTACCAGCGATGTTACTAACAATTACGCGATCTTGACCTAAAAATGCATTTACTAACGAGGATTTCCCAACATTAGGGCGACCAATTAATGAGAATTTAATGACCTCTTCCCCATATTGCTCTTCATCTTCCTTAGGGAAATGTTTTGCACATTCATCTAGTAAATCCCCTAGGCCTAAACCGTGGGAGCCTGAAATTGGCCAAGGCTCGCCAAAGCCAAGCGCATAGAAATCATAAATCATCTCACGCATGTCCGGATTATCAATTTTATTCACTGCTAAAACGACCGGTTTTTTTGTTTTGTATAAAATTTTGGCCACTTGCTCATCAGCAGCTGTTACACCTTCACGACCATTTGTCATAAAAATAATAACGTCTGCTTCATCAATGGCGATTTCTGCTTGTTGACGAATTTGTTCTAAAAATGGTTCGTCCCCAATCTCAATACCACCTGTATCAATAATATTAAAGTCATGTGTTAACCACTCTGCCGAACTATAAATACGGTCACGTGTTACCCCTGGAATATCTTCCACAATTGATACACGTTCTCCAACGATACGATTAAAAATCGTCGACTTACCTACGTTCGGACGACCTACGATGGCTACTACTGGTTTCGTCATCTGTACTTCATCCTTCCAACTTCTTGTCTTTCGCTATTATACACGAAAAATGCCATTATATCATATCATATCATATCATATCCATTAAAGAGAACGCTATGTATGGTTCTATCCGTTGCTTTGACGATTCTAACGTTATTTTAGCTTTTCTAACCGTCGCTTTGATGATTCTATCCATCACTTCAGTTCTTCTATCCGTCGCTTTGGATTCTATCCATCACTTCAGCTCTTCTATCCTTCGCTTTGACGATTCTATCCATCACTTCAGCTCTTCTATCCGTCGATTGATTTTCTATCCGTCGCTTTGGCTCTTATATCTGTCGCTTTGATGGTTCTATCCATCACTTCCGCTCTTCTATCCGTCGATTTGGATTCTATCCGCCTCTTTAGCTCTTCTATCTGTCATTTTGATGATTCTATCCGTCTCTTCGGTTCTTCTATCCGTCGATTTGGATTTTATCCGCCTCTTTAGCTCTTCTATCCGTTACTTCGACGATTCTATTCGTCTCTTTGATGATGCTATCCATCACTTTGGCTCTTCTATCCTTCGATTTGGATTCTATCCGCCTCTTTAGCTCTTCTATCCTTCGCTTTGACGATTTTATCTATCACTTTGGCTCTTCTATCTGTCGATTTGGATTCTAACCTCCACTTTAGCTTCTATCTGTCGCTTTGATAATTCTATCCATCACTTTGTCCCTTCTATCCTTCGATTTGGATTCTATCCATCACTTCCGCTCTTCTATCTGTCGCTTTGATAATTCTATCCATCACTTTGTCCCTTCTATCCTTCGATTTGGATTCTATCCATCACTTCCGCTCTTCTATCCTTCGATTTGGATTCTATCCATCACTTCCGCTCTTCTATCCTTCGCTTTGACGATTCTATCCATCACTTTGGCTCTTCTATCCGTCGCTTTGGCTCTTCTATCCATCACTTCGGTTCTTCTATCCGTCGCTTTGGATTCTAGCCGCCTCTTTAGCTCTTCTATCTGTCATTTTGATGATTCTATCCGTCACTTCGGTTCTTCTATCCGTCGCTTTGGATTTTATCCACCTCTTTAGCTCTTCTATCTGTCGATTTGATGATTCTATCCATCACTTTGTCCCTTCTATCCTTCGATTTGGATTCTATCCATCACTTCCGCTCTTCTATCCGTCGATTTGAATTCTATCCTCCACTTTGGCTCTTCTATCTGTCATTTTGGTGATTCTATCCGTCACTTCGGTTCTTCTATTCGTCGCTTTGATAATTCTATCCATCACTTTGTCCCTTCTATCCTTCGATTTGGATTCTATCCTTCGATTTGGATTCTATCCATCACTTCAGCTCTTCTATCCGACGCTTTGGATTCTATCCATCACTTCCGTTCTTCTATCCGTCGCTTTGACGATTCTATCGGTCGCTTGACTTCCTATCCTTCACTTTGGTCTTCTATCCATCGTTTTGGATTCTATCCGTCGCCTGAACTTCCTATCCTTCTCTTTGATGATTCTATCCATCGCCTCATAAAAAAGCGAGGACGCAATATGCATCCTCGCTTGACTAGTTATTTAAAGTTCTTCAGTTTATCACCAATGACATCACCGAAAGAGAAGCCTGTGTTTTCTTCAGGTAATTCATAGTCGATTACTTCCTCAGCATCAGGATTTTCAAGTAATTCTTTAATGCTTAATGCTAAGCGACCTTCTTCAGCATTTACGTCAAGTACTTTTACTTGTACCTCTTGTCCTTCTTTTAAAGCTTCGTGTGGTGTGTTAATATGCTTGTGCGCGATTTGCGAAATATGCACTAAGCCTTCTACACCTGGGAAAACCTCCACAAAAGCTCCGAATGAAGTAAGGCGTTTTACTTTACCATCTAAAATTGCACCTTTAGCAGCACGTTCTTCAATATTTGACCAAGGTCCAGGAATCGTTTCCTTAATAGATAACGAAATACGCTCATTTTCTGGGTCCACAGAAAGAACCTTTACCTTTACTTCTTGTCCTTCTGATAAAACCTCGCTCACATCACTTACATGCTCATGAGATACTTGTGATATATGCACAAGGCCATCAATACCGCCAAGATCAATGAATGCACCAAATGATGCGATACGCTGAACTTTTCCGTCTAACACATCACCAGCTTTAATTTGCTTGATGACTTGTTTCTTTTGAGAAGCCTTTGTTGATTCCACAACAGCACGATGAGATAAAATCAAACGATTTTTCTCTTTATCAAGCTCGACAATTTTGAAACTTAAAGATTTACCTTTATAGCCCTCAAAATCATCAACAAAGTAGTCTTCTACAAGGGATGCCGGAACGAAGCCACGTACTCCTAAATCTACGACAAGACCACCTTTAACAATATCTTTTACTTCCGCTTCGAAAACTTCCTCAGCAGCAAATTGTTGTTCAAGCGTATCCCATGCTTTTAATGCATCTACTTTACGTTTTGATAAAACATAGTTTTCTTCTTCAACCTTTGTAATCATCAATTCCAACTCATCACCAATAGAGATGACGTCAGATGCTTTTTCAATGTGTAAGCTTGATAATTCACTTATTGGTACAATACCATCAAACGGTGCACCCGGAATTGAAACAGAAACTGCTTTTTCATCAACCTGCTCTGCAATACCTTTGACGATATCACCTTCGTTAAACGTTTGTTCTGCATAGTTCATTTCTTCAGACATATGTAACCCTCCTTCGCATCTTCCCTTACTATTTTATTCGATATTGAAGACAAAGACAAAAATAAATCCTTTAAATTCAAAAAATGTCTGAAATTTTAGGATTTATACCATTTTTTCTTGCGCTAATTTTAAAATAGCCTGTGCTGCATCATCAATTGACAATGCTGTCGTGTCCAAAAATGTTGCATCTTCTGCTTGAATGAGTGGTGATGCTTCACGTTCGCTATCCATTTTATCGCGCAGTGCAATTTCTTCTTGAAGCTTTTCAATGGAAGATTCAATTCCTCGCTTTTGATTGTCAATAAAACGACGTCTTGCTCGCTCCTCTACCGTTGCAGACATAAAGATTTTTAGTTCCGCATTTTTTAGCACATGTGTAGCAATGTCCCGCCCATCCATGACAACGCCACCATTAGCAGCAAGCTTTTGTTGCTGTGCTACTAAAAGTTCGCGCACCTTAGCATGGGCCGCTACTTGTGAAACAGATGAAGTGACCTCATTTGATCGAATTTCAGCTGATACGTTCTTCCCATCCAAAAAGACAAGTTGCCCTTGAGGGGAAGGCTTTAATTCAATTGTGCTGGATGCAAGCATTTCTGCTAATTTTGTTTCATCATCTAAATGTATGTTTTGTTGCATAGCTTTATACGTCACAGCACGATACATTGCTCCTGTGTCAATATAGGTAAACCCTAGAGCCTCTGCAACAATTTTCGCGATTGTACTTTTCCCAGCTCCAGCAGGTCCATCAATCGCAATTTGAATATTTTTCTCCATATTCTTCCCTACTTTCTATCACCCATATTGTAACATATAAACATCAAAAAGCCCTCCTACGAGCAGAGGGCTTTCTTACATCAATGACGTTTACATTTTGAGTTGTGTCCTACTAACAAGTGCTCGTAACAACCAATTAGAGTCTTTAGACCAGCAGATGTTTTTTGCGCGAAAGCGAAGCGTCAGCGGCAGAATGTTTTTTGCTCGAAAGCGAAGCGTCAGCAGCCATGATATTGGTCACTCAGTCACGCTTCACTTTTGCACAAATACATTGGTACAATACGTGTTATTCATAGACCGTTTACAATGAATAGAACGTTAAACATTAAATGGATTCAACTCTTTGCGGCGATTGACTAACTGACGTTCAAAGCAGAAACGAACAATATGCTGTTGATCAATATCATCCGTATCTGTTAGTTGAATCGTTGCCATTGTTTTGTTATCTTTTTCAAAAATACGGACAACCGTTGCATCCGTGATAACGTATTTAACATCCCCATTGGCATATGGTAAAACGATTGTTAATTTAACCTCTTCGCCATCGTTGAAAGCAACTGCGCCTTTCAAATTAACCGCCAAGCCACCAGCACTTATGTCTGTTGTCACTAGCTGGTATTTATAATCCTTATACTGTAATGCTACATCTACAGGCGTTTCCACACGTACATACTCACGTCGTTGAATTTTAATAAATTCCTCTGGCTTTGGACAGTGCAACATAATCATTGGAATATTGCCAGATTTACGTCCAATTACTTCTGTGTTAAAAGCAAAGGATTGTTTGTCCTCTGTACGGAAGGTTGCTCTAAACTCTGAGCCATCTATTAAAAATGCTGTTTTCTTAGTGGCAACATTTGTTGGATAATCGATGTAAATGATATTGTCTTTTTGTTCTACAACTTTACAGCGGAATCTTTCAACACGCTCTGTATAAGTAGGTTCAAGTTCTAATTGCGTACCAATTTTTATTTCCATGAGCATCTCCTCGAACAAAAATATATACTGCCATTATCTCATGAGATGCTCGTTTTGGCTATATGAACTGGTAGTTTTTTCTTAAATCACGTTAAATATTCAACCTTTAAGACATTGTGATTTTCAGCATCGACGACAATTCTGAATGTTTCCTGTGTGTTTCCATCGCGGAGCGCAATCACCTCATAGCAAAGTCGTTGTTCAAATTGCCCGTTATCTGTATAAATATTTTTTACTTCTTGTACTTTTACATCATCATCAAAGAAAGTTTTCCAATCAATTGGTTTTGCAGTTTGTGGTTTAATCGTCTCTTCCTGAATATATTCCATTGCATTGGCACCAAGCAACTCACCTGTATCTTTCGCAAGTTTTAGTTGCACACCATCTGCATAAACCAATGCATTATCACCAGGATGTACACGGGCAAATGTCACATGCCATGCTTGATGATTTTCACGAGATTCCACAAAAGCAACATCATTCATACCAAGACGTTTTAAATATTCTTCAGCTTTATTCATAATTTCATCCTGTGATAACCTTGCCTCATCTACTGGACGTTCCACTAAATAGGATATTAAATGCCCACCCTTTTCTGTTAGGTCGATATACCCTAATCGAATACCTTGGTGGAATTGGATATGATAAAACGGGTATGGTGCTGTATCACTGCTTCTCGTAACAGTAAACGTTGCATCTTTTATGATAGGGAATAAATGTTTTACTTTTTCCAATGCTTCTTTTTCAGTAATGACTGAATCTTGTAATGCTTTAAGATCTATTTTTTTCTGCCAATCCGATTCGCTTAAAGTAAGTGGGAAGTCTTTTTCGCTATAACCCTTTAATGTCTTTTGTACATTATCAAACGTTGTACTCGGATTTTTATTATCTACTTGTCGCAACCAGACGTCCATTCTACCATCATTCTTATAAAAATCGACCGTTGCAGCTGACCATTCATCTGAAAGCGATTGTAAATTCGTGGAAACTTGCGGCATCTTTTCCCGCCAGGCTTGATAGTCTCCTGTTTTTGCTGTTCTCTGCGCCTCATCTCCAAGGCGACCTAAGTAATTTAACCACTGATTCGAAACCCCCTGTCCAACAGGAATATTGGATATAGAAGATCGTACATCAGCGCTTAGTCGCCAAACGGAATCTAACTGATTGTGAATGGCTTCGTCATCTCGAAACAATAAAGATTGTGAAACAGCTTGTTGTAAATGCGATAATTTCTCAGATGCATCCGTTAAATTATCTGTGTATTGAGCGAGTACAGTACGTTGTAAATTTTTGTTTTCTCCGTGCATATTAATGCTATATGCCCCTAAACCAATAACTGCCATAGTGAGTATAACGAGCATTGTTCTCATCTTTTTCCTCCTTTCTTATGAACAGAAAATATGTTCTCCAATTCGTTTAATTTGAGGTCGTGACCAAATCCATTTACTAGTTGCTGTTTTCGGATTGAAATAATATAGTGCATTTTCTGAAGGATCCCAGCCATTCATAGCGTCAATAACTGCTTCTTTTGCACGTTGGTTTGGTTCAAGCCAAATTTGTCCATCCGCTACTGCTGTAAACGCCAATGGTTGGAAAATTATACCTGAAATTGTATTAGGAAAATCAGGACTTTCCAAACGATTTAAAATAACAGCTGCTACCGCTACCTGCCCCTCATAAGGTTCTCCCCTAGCTTCTCCGTAAACCGCATTCGCCATTAACTGCACATCTTTGTCAGTATATTTCGGAGGGACTTGTGTTTGGGTACCATTATTATTACTACTACCGCTACTTTTACCTCCACCGCCGCCACCACTGCTAGCAGTTCCAGTAGCTTTCACTTGCTGTGCAAGTGGAATGCCACCATAATAGGTGAATTGGTTGCCTGCTTGTAATTGTGCTTTAACCCATCCTTCATCGTAATCTGAATAACCACTTAAAGTTTTTTTGGTTTTAGAACCGGCTATCCCATCCACAGGTAAACCATATTTCTCTTGGAAATTTCGTAAAGCCCAATATGTGTTATAGCCAAACTTGCCATCAATTTTGCTTTTATAAAATCCTAAGTATTGTAACCTAGCTTGTAATTCAACTACATCATCCCCATAAGCACCGCGGGCAATCTGTTGCTCTGTAAATGCGGTGGCGTCATTTTGTGGAATAGCAAATATACCAATTGCCAACATCAAAGCAAAAATTATGCTTAGTGAACGCATTATCATCACTCCTTTTTTTCATAGCTTGAAACAAACGACTCGTTTTATACATTAAAAAAATAGAAAAGCGTAGAAATCTTTTTTTCGATTTCTACGCTTTATATTTTTTTATGCATATGCAAATGTTGCACAAGATGATAGTGAGCAAGTTTGACTTTTCTTAGCCCAAACCACCACAAAAATAGCATAAAAGGTATCATTAAATATACCCAGTAGCCTTTAAATGATAATATTGTATTATATAAAATGTGTAATACTACCGGTGCACAAAGCGCCATAGCAATCATTTCTTTCGTCTTTGCAAGCTTCGAAAACTTGGCACGCCCATAATAATAGCCCATTACAACGCCGAACAATGCATGACTTGATACAGGTAATAATGCTCGCATAAATGCCGTATCTAAACCGAATGAAAATAAGTAAAGAACATTTTCAATCGTGGCAAAACCAAGAGATATACTTGCACCATACAGTATGCCATCATAAGGATCATCAAATTCTACATGATTGTAAATCGCAATTAAAAGTACAAACCATTTAAAAAATTCTTCAACTACACTGGAAAAAACAACATCTTGTAGATAAAGATATCGAAAGGCCCCTTCCTCTGTTAGTACATATTGTACAAACAAGATAGGGAATGTTATAAATGCGCCATACAAAAACGTTTGAAGTAAGGTTCTTCTTGGCTCCGTTGCCATCTGATTGCGCAAATAAAAGTAACTAAAAAGCGCTAGACCGGGAGCAATGGCAGCTGATAATAATATGATCATGATGCCGGCTCCTTTCAATATCAAATTCGCCTGAGCGTAATTATGTTTGGATTATTAATTGTGTCAATACATTCATTCCATACTAAATCCGTGTCATTCATCTCACCACCTATTTGAAGTGGGAGACTTCTGTTGAACGAAGTTAAAAAAACCGCATTCACATCCATCTCTTCATCAATAGAGGTGGAAGTCTTTTGCGGCTTAAGCTTTGCTCTAGACACAAAAACATCTGTTGAATGAAAATATATTACTATTATTATACCATGTAATGACATAAAACTTTTTAAAAGGAGCTATTATTTTTATGAAAAAAACAATTTTATTAATTCATACAGGTGGAACAATATCTATGGCAATGAGTGATGAAGGTGCCGTAATGCCGAACAAAGAAAATCCTCTAATGAAGGAAAGTAGCAAGCTCGACGCACTTGCAACAATTATTGAAATGGAAGCTTTTAACCTTCCATCTCCACATATCACACCAAAAGAAATGCTGATGTTACGAAACCTTATCATCGAAAAAGTATCAGAAGAGCAAATTGATGGCGTTGTTATCACACATGGTACAGACACATTAGAAGAAACAGCCTATTTTTTAGAGTTAACAACTGATTTATCGATTCCTATTGTCTTAACAGGCGCAATGCGCTCCTCCAATGAACTTGGTGCGGATGGAATTTATAATTTAATGGAAGCCGTTCGTGTAGCTGTGGACGAAGAAGCTCGTGAAAAAGGTGTACTTGTTGTAATGAACGACGAGGTACATCTCGCTGTCAATACAACAAAGACAAGCACTAGCTCAGTAAATACTTTCCAATCTCCGCAATATGGCCCGATCGGACTTATCACTAAATCACGAATCTTGTTTCATCATGCTCCTATTCGCCGTCAATATGTAGATATACATGGATTGACCAAACGTGTTGCCATGTTAAAAGTATATGCTGGCATGGAAGTGGATTTACTTGACGTTGTGCTCGCCTGCAAATATGATGGCGTTGTCTTAGAAGGTCTTGGACAAGGTAATGTACCGCCAGCAGTTGTTAAGGGCATTGAAAGTTTGATAGAGCGTGGAATTCCTGTTATACTCGTTTCACGTTGCTTTAACGGTATCGCAGAGGGCGTCTACGGCTATGTAGGTGGTGGCAAAATGCTCGAAGATTTAGGAGCTATATTTGCAACAGGAATTAATGGTCAAAAGGCGCGCTTAAAATTATTAATTGGGTTAAACAAAACGGGCACTCCACTAGACTTAAAGAAATTTTTCATGTAAAGCCAATGTATTCAATTTGCACATTATTATGCATCAACAACTTGTTGGTAATAACTCAAAATATGATGTAAGAGAACAACTGCTAATTCAAAATCTGGTTGAATAGTAGAAAGTTGTATAAAATTTCTTTGACGTAAGTATTGGCTATCAGCATGAACATAAAACCCGTTTAATTTTAAATCTCTCTGAAGACTTTCCAAAACTTTAGGAAGTTGTAAAGTGATTAGCACCGGATACTGTCTAGTTGAAACTTGATACTGCATAAATGGTAGCTGCAGCAATGTTGTGAAGCGTTGCTGTAGCTGTTCATATCTTTCTGGATATGCTTGTAAAGCCTCTTCAACATTTGCAACCAGTACTGCCGGTAACGTAAACGGAATTGCACCTTGCTGGTAATTAGCTAAATCGAGATACGCAGGTAATGCTGTAGATGATTTCACAATGTTTTGTGAAAAAACAAAAGCCAAACCACTGATTGCACCAATTGCTTTGCCACTCACTGCAGTCGCTAAATAACAATCTTTTAAAGAAAATGGCATCGCTCCGAAAGAACTTATACAATCAACACAAAGCTTTATATCATAACGCTTAGTAAGCAGTGAAATTTCCCTTAAATCATTGCAAGTACCCGTCGACGTTTCCCCATGTACTGCAAGAAGCCATTGATAAGATCTCTTTTGTAAATAAGAGTCCAAAATATTTCTATCAAACGATTTCCCCCAGTCTTGCTCTATCACATCAAAATCCAATGCCCATCTCTCCGCTTGCCTTCGAAGACGTTCTCCAAACTCACCATTTGTTAAAATTAGTCCACGCCCTAATTGTTGAGCCTTCAATTGCCCTAACATAACTTCATTTGCCAATGTTCCTGTTCCTACAAATGTAGCTACATGCTTTGCCCCTGATAGTCGAAGTAATTTATTTATCATTCGCTCGAATAATGATTGAAAGCCCTGCGAACGATGAGACAGCTCAGAATACTTAAGTGGTTCGCTTTGTTTTACTGGCCCTGGATAGAATGTATGACATTCCTTCATAAGTCTTTGCTGCAAAGACTTTTCAAATTGCTGTCTCGTTAGTACCATTGGTAAAAATAAAGCATCCTCTGTACCTGTCGCAGGTGCAAATTGGGTAAAACCCATTTGCTTATAAAGTTTCTCTTCACGAGTAGTACCTGAGATTACTGCTGCTGAATAACCTTTTTCGTATGCAAAAGCAGTGAGTGCCTGTGTCAATTTCAGTAGTACTCTTCCTGTTCGATATGCCTTCTTGACGGCAAGTAATCGAATTTCACATAGCTTAGTACTAATTTCCTTTGGTAAATACCGTTCAACCTCTCCTATCTTTTCATCAATTGAAAACGGTCTTTGATCTCTAAAGGCAAGCATGCCTATAAGTTCTAATCCTTTATAAACAACGATATACGTATTTTCAGGATGAAAACGGTCAACTTTCTTTCTAGCGGAATTGGCTTCATGCTGTGGGATTTCCTCGACAAAGGTTTCATAATTTAATCGTGCAATTTCCTCAAACTCCGCTTCTGTATGCGCAATTTTACACCAATACAAATCATCACTTCCTTCTTTCTAAAGCTTCTTTAATATTCGACATATGCTTCATAAGCATAAAAATTATTGCTACTAATATCGGTATGTATAACAGTAGTTTATCTGTAAAAATAATTGCTCCGGCATAAAATAAAAAGCCACCAAGCATACTAAGTGTTAAACTTCTAGTTACACTAAGCGTAATAGCTGTCCCTACAACCATCATAAAAAATAAGCTTGGTGATAATGCCAGGCCTACTCCTATAAATGTTGCAACTCCTTTTCCCCCATTAAACTTAAGCCAAAACGGATACAAATGACCGATGATAACTAAACAAGCACCTAGTACTATTTCCCACTCTTCGAAATGCCATAAACGCCCTACACCAACAACAAGTACACCCTTTAAAGAGTCACCTAAAAAGGTCCATATAAAAGCACTTTTCCCAATCACACTGCCAGCATTTCGAGCCCCTAAGTTTTTACTTCTTTCTTCCTTTAAATTAACACCATACGCTTTTCCAACGAAATATGCCGTCATAAAGTTCCCTATGATATAACTAATCGCCCAATATAATCCAACCATTCTTTCACACCTTTTTAACAGCTTTGATCATAGAAATTATATATTGTTAACATTTATTTATGACATTCTTAATGTCTTTGAGTCATTCTGATATGTCTATCCGTCACTTTGACGAGTCCATCCGTCGCTTTGACTCTTCTTTCCGTCACTTCGACCATTCTATCCGTCGCTTTGACATTTCTATCCGTCGCTTGCTTTTCTTTCGCCACTTTTGACGTGCTATCCATCACTTTCGT